>JANLXD010000547.1:0-9013 GCA_031364935.1 Candidatus Eiseniibacteriota bacterium | reverse complement strand
GTCTACCTCTACACGACCAACCCCGATATCGCCACGGGCGACGGGCTCGCAGCGGCTTTCCGCGCGGGCGCCCAGGTGGCGGACCTCGAGTTCACCCAGTTTCATCCGACCTGCCTTTTTCACCCCGACGCAAAATCGTTCCTGATCTCGGAGGCGGTGCGCGGCGAGGGCGCGCGCCTCCTCACGCTGGACGGAAAGCCGTTCATGCAGCGCTACCACCGGCTCCGCGAGCTGGCGCCGCGGGACGTGGTGGCGCGCGCGATCGACTTCGAGATGAAGAAGCGCGGCGACAAGAACGTGCTGCTCGACATGCGTCCGCTGGGGAAGCGGCTCCTCACGTCGCGGTTCCCGCACATCACGCGGCGCCTCCGCGAATACGGCTTCGACCCGGCGCGCGAGCCGATCCCGGTCGTGCCCGCGGCGCACTACGTCTGCGGCGGCATCCGGACCGACCTCGAGGGGCGGGCCACCATCCCCGGGCTCTACGCGTGCGGCGAGGTCGCCTGCACCGGCGTGCACGGCGCGAACCGGCTCGCCTCGAACTCACTTCTGGAAGCCATCGTCTTCTCCCGACGCGCGGGAAAGGCTTTGCTGCACCAGGTGACCGCGGCGCGGCCCGGGCGGCTCCCCCGGGTGCCCGCGTGGCGCCACAACGGCGCCGTGCTGGCCAAGGAACAGGTGATCTTCGACCACAATTGGGATGCCATCCGACGGGTCATGTGGGACTATATGGGCATCGTCCGCAGTGATGAACGCTTGGCGCGCGCCGCCGGAATGATCGCGGTGCTCCGCGACCAGACCGAGGGGGACTACCAGCGTTACCGGCTCGACGCCGACCTGGTGGAGCTCCGGAACATCAGCCTGGTCGCTGATCTCATGATCACCTCCGCCCGCCGCCGCCGTGAGAGCCGGGGGCTGCATTACAACGTCGATCATCCCCGGCGGGACGACCGCCGATTCCGACGCGATACCGTGCTGACCCGACAGGACGTGCGTTGAGATGATCCGCGACATCGAGACCCGGATGCTCGAGGTGGCGCTCCAGTACGGGCGCTACAGGGCGAACGCCTACGGCTTCACCTACGAGGCCGTGCGCTTCACCGTCGACCGAAGCTATGCCTCGTCCCGCGAGGCGCGGCACGTCACCGGCGGCGAAGTGCTCGAGGGGATCCGTGAGCTGGCCGTGAGCCGGTTCGGCTTCATGGCCAAGACGGTTTTCCGCGAGTGGGGCGTACAGCGGACTGAGGATTTCGGTGAGATCGTCTTTCACCTCGTGCGCGAGGGACTCCTGAGCAAGACCGACTCCGACCGGCCGAGCGACTTCGCGAGCGGCTTCGACTTCGAAGAGGCCTTCGTCCGAAGCCACGACTGGCTCGACGGCTTCGCGGCGTCCCGGACCGATCGGGCCTAGGGCCCGTGCGCCGCGCCCGCGTCTCCGACACCAGCACCTCCCTCCGGCTCCTCCGCTACCTGCGGCCCTACCGGGGGCACCTGGCCGCCACCGCGGTCCTCATGGTGATTTTCGCGCTTCTGAGCGGCGCGTCGATCGGGATGATCTCGCCGTTCGTGAAAATCCTGTTCACGCCCAAGCCCGCGACCGAGGCCACCGCCGGCGCTGAAGCGCGGCCCGGCGACCCGACCTCCGCGCTCCCGGGCGGCATGGGGGCCCTCGTTCCCGGGCTCCAGGCGAATCCGGAAGCGGAGCGCCCCGCGTCCGCTCTCGCTGAGCGCGGCAACGCGGCCAAGCAGCGCCTCCGGACCTGGTTCGAGCATTTCTTTCTGATCGGCGATCCGATCCGCTCCCTCACCCGGATCTGCCTGGCCCTCCTGGTGATCTTCTTTTTGAAGAACGTGGTCGATTATCTGCAGAGCGTGTTCACCGTCTGGGTGGAGCAGGCCGTGATCCGCGATCTCCGGAACGAGGTCTACGCGCACCTCCAGACCCTCTCGCTCTCCTTCTTCCACTCGCGCCGCACCGGGGCCCTGCTCTCGCGCCTCACCAACGACATCGCCCTCGTGCGGGGAGCGCTCGCGGCCGGCTTCTCCAACCTCATCAAGTCCTCGCTCCTCCTCGCGGTCTGCCTCTTCTGGATCTTCTGGACCTCGTGGCGGCTCGCGCTGGTGTCGCTGATCGTGGTTCCGCTCTCCCTCGTGTTGATCGTGTGGCTGGGGCGGAAGCTCCGCCGGCGGAGCAACATCACGCAGGAGAAGATGGCCGACTTGAACGCGATCCTCCAGGAGACGCTCACGGGAATTCGCGTGGTGAAGGCGTTCGCCATGGAGGGATTCGAGCAGCGGAAGTTCGAGCGCGCGTCGCAGGGCTACTTCCGCGCGTTCGTGAAGCAGCGCCGGCTGGGCGCGATGGCGGGCCCTCTGTCCGAGTACATGGGCGTGATCGCGGCCACCGCGGTGCTCTGGTACGGCGGCCGGGAGATCCTGCTCACGCACGCGATCGAGCCGCAGCAGTTCTTCATCTTCCTCTTCGCCATGCTCCAGCTCATGAACCCGCTCAAGTCGCTCAGCAACGTGAACGCGACGCTCCAGGAGGGGCTGGCCGCCGCGGTCCGGATTTTCCGCATCCGCGACACCGAGGCGACCGTGGTCTCGCGGCCGAACGCCCGGCTCGCGACCGGGATCCATGACGGGATCGAGTTCGAAGGCGTCTCCTTCCGCTACGGCACCGGGCCCGACGTGCTGCGGCAGGTCTCCTTCCGCGTGGAGGCGGGCGAGGTGGTGGCGCTGGTCGGACCGAGCGGCGCGGGGAAGTCCACCCTGGTGGATCTGGTCGCGCGCTTCTACGACCCGACCGAGGGGCGGATCCTGGTCGACGGCGTCGACCTCCGCGAGTACGACCTGTCGTCCCTCCGCTCCCTCATGGGCGTCGTCACGCAGGAGCCGATTCTCTTCAACGACACGGTCTGGCACAACGTCGCGTACGGCGTGTCGGACGCGAGCGAGGAGTCGGTCCATGCGGCCGCGCGCGCGGCCAACGCGGAGGCGTTCGTCCGGCAGATGCCCGAGGGCTATCAGACGATGATCGGAGAGCGCGGGGTCCGGCTCTCCGGCGGCGAGCGGCAGCGGATCGCGATCGCGCGCGCCATCTTCAAGGATCCGCGGCTGCTCCTCCTGGACGAGGCCACGTCCAGCCTCGACTCCCAGTCGGAGCTCCTGGTGCAGGAGGCGCTGGAGGCGCTTTTCATGGGGCGCACCGTGTTCGTGATCGCCCACCGCCTCTCGACGATCCAGCGCGCGGACCGGATCCTGGTCCTCGATCAGGGGCGGATCGTCCAGATGGGAACGCACTCCGAGCTGGTCGCCACGCCCGGCCTCTACCAGAAGCTCCACCGGCTCCAGTTCCGCCTCGCGGAGGCCGACGTCGCGCTACGTCCCCGGGCCAGCTAGCGGAATGCCCCGCGGCGCGGCCCTGGTCGTCCGATTCTCCTCCCTCGGCGACGTGCTCCTGGCCGCCCACCTGCCGGCGTTCCTGCGCGACGCCGACCCGGGGCGGCGCGTGCTCTTCGCCACCAAGGAGCGCTACGCGGGGATCCTGCGCGGGCATCCCGACGTGGCGCGCTTCTATCTGCTGGAGGACGGCACCACGGACCCGGCCAAGCCGGCGCCGATCGCGGTCACGGGATCGCTCGGCGATCTGGGCGCGTCGCTCCACCGCGAGGGGATCGAGGAAGCGTACGACCTGCACCAGAATCTCCGCTCCTCGCGGCTCGTGGGCTCCCTCGGGCACGTGCGCCGGATCGAGCCTTCCAAGCACGGCCTCCGGCGGCGGCTCTTCGTCCATGCGAAGTGGCTCCGCCCGGAGCCTCTCCCGCCGCTGCTCGAGACCTATCGGGCGGTCGCCGGACTCGATCCCCAGGCGCCGATTCGGTCCTGGCTGCGCGCGGCGTTGACCGACGCGGAGCGCTCGCGGGCGCGCGCGCGACTCGGGCCGGCGGCCGGCGGCTTCGCGTTCCTCGGCGTGGGCGCCCGGTGGGCGACGAAGCAATGGCCCCTCGAGCGCTTCGTCGCGCTGGGGGAGCGGCTCGCGCGCGAGGCCGGTCTCGTCCCGCGCTACGCGGCGGCCCCCGGAGAGCCCGACGCAGCCGCGCTCCGGGCGCTCCTTCCGCCCGAGCGACACGGCGAGATCGTCGAGGTGGAGTTTCGCGAGGCGGCCGCGATCGCTTCCTACGCGCGGGTGATCGTCTCCAACGACTCCGCCGCGCTCCACCTGGGCCCCGCGCTGGGCGTTCCCACGGTGGGAATCTTCGGGAGCACGGTGCCGGCCTTCGGATTCGCGCCGCGTGGCCCGCGCGACGCCATCGTGGAGGTCGCGCTCTCCTGCCGCCCCTGCGGCGTGCACGGCAGGCGCCGCTGCCCGCTCGGCCATCACCGGTGCATGAGGGAGATCGAGCCCGACGCGGTGCTCGAGGCCGTCCGCCGGGTCGCCGCATGAACGACCTCGTGCTGATCGAAGAGGACGACGCCGCGCTCCGACGCACGGTGGAGGATGAGGCCGGCGGGCCCGTTCCGTGGGTCATTCCCGGAAACGCGCGCGCGAGCGAGGCGACGGTCTGGTTCTGCGCCGGTCCGCCGCCCCGCGAGCCGCGCGCGCTCCCGGCGCTCCACTGGATCCACTCCGGATGGGGCGGGATCGAATCGTGGCTCCGGCGCTCCGAGTGGCGGAACGGCGTTCTCCTCACGCGGACTGTGGGCGACTTTCCGGAGCGGATCGCCGAATACGTTGCGGGGTACCTCCTCGCCGACGCGCTCCACGTGCGCGAGGCCATCCAGCAGATGGAGGCGCGCGCGTGGCGGCCCTGGACGTCGGAGACGCTGGCGGGCCGGTCGCTCCTCGTGGTGGGACACGGCTCCATCGGGCGGCGCGTGGCGGATGTGGCGCGAGCGCTCGGCATGGCCACGCGCGGCATCCGGCGCGGGCCGCTCACGGCGGAGGATCACGCGCGCGGGGTCGATGACGTCGCGGCGCTCGAGTCGCTCCTGCCGGCGGCCGACGTCGTGGTGAACCTGCTTCCGCACACGGCGGAGACCGAATCGTTCTGGAGCGCGGAGCGCTTCGCGCGCATGAAGCCGGGGTCCGCGTTCGTCAACGTCTCGCGGGGCGCGACCGTGGACGAGGGGGCGCTCGTCGCGGCGCTCGCCGCGGGGCGCCCCGCTCGGGCGATCCTCGACGTGTACCGCGAAGAGCCGCTCCCCGCCGCGCACCCGCTTCGGAGCGCTTCCGGCGTCTGGCTCACGCCTCACGTGGCCGGCACCGGCACGCCGGCCGTGCTCGCGCGCGACTTCGCCGCGAACTGGAAGCGATGGCAAAGCGGCCAGCCGCTCCAGAGGCTGGTGGATCGCGCGCGAGGGTATTGAGCGCCGGGCTTTGATCCGCCCCACGCCTCGAGGGGGAAAGTCCTTGACCCCCGCCGCACCCTTCTCATAATCGCGTTCAGCACAAGGCCGTCCCGTCCTCGAAAGGAGCCGCCGTGCCGGTCACAACTTCGAAGGAGCCGATGGTGACGAAGGGGACGATGTGGGCGATCCAGAAGTCGGCGCCTGGCCCGGGTCTCACGCCGGTGACGGTGCCGATCCCGCCGGTCGGCCCCAAGGATGTCCGCGTCCGCGTCACCGCGTTCGCGATCTGCGGCACCGACCTGCACATCGTCGAGTGGGACGCGTGGGCGGCGTCGCGCATCCGCCCGCCCCTCGTTCCGGGGCACGAGTTCACCGGCGTCGTCGAGTCGGTGGGAAGCGAAGTCACGCTCGTCGCGCCCGGCGATCGCGTGACGGCAGAGACCCACATCTACTGCGGCATCTGCTATGCCTGCCGCCGCGGCCTCCAGCATCTCTGCCAGAACGTCCAGATCCTGGGCGTGGACCGCGCGGGCGCCTTCGCCGACTTCGTGGTGATCCCCGAGCAGAACGTCTGGCGCCTCCATCCCGACATCCCCGAGGAGATCGCGGCGATCCACGATCCCTTGGGGAACGCGGTGCACACGGCGCTGGCCGGTCCGGTCGCCGGGCTCCGCTTCGCCGTGTTCGGCGCCGGTCCCATCGGCCTCTTCTCGATCGGCGTGCTCAAGGCGGCCGGCGCCGCGTGGGTGGCCGCGATCGACAAAAATCCAATGCGCCTGGACCTCGCGACCGCGATGGGGGCCGACCTGGCGGTGAACGTCGAGCGGACCAAGGTGGTGCCCGAGATCCTGCGCGCCACGGACGGGCGCGGCGTGGACGGCATGCTGGAGATGTCGGGGCACGCGCAGGCGTACCGCGACGGGTTCGAGATGCTCGCGAACGGCGGGCGCGTTTCGCTCCTCGGAATTCCCTCGTCGCCGCTCGAGATCGACGTGGCGAAGGAGATCATCTTCCGGGGCGCCCAGGTGCAGGGGATCAACGGACGCCTGATTTTCGACACCTGGTTCCGGATGGAGGCGCTCTTGCTCTCGGGCAAGCTCGACGTGAAGCCGGTCATCACCCACGTCCTCGGCTGGTCGGAGTTCGACCGCGCGGTCGAGCTGCAGCGCTCCGGCAAGGCGGGGAAGATCGTCCTGATGCGCGACCGGCCGTGAGCCCGGCTCCGGGAACGATGAACCCGCTCGGCTTTCTGGACGAGGCGCTCGAAGCGCTCCGGGCCGAAGGGCTGTATCGGCGCCTGCGCGTGCTCGAAGGGGAGCAGGAGCCGCGCGCCCGCTTCGACGGGCGCGAGGTCATCAATCTCTCTTCCAACAACTATCTGGGCCTGACGACGCACCCCAAGCTCCGCGAAGCCGCGATCCGGGCGGTGAAGGAGCTGGGGGCGGGGAGCGGCTCGGTCCGCACCATTGCCGGGACGATGGAGCTGCACCTCACGCTGGAGCGGCGGATCGCCGCGTTCAAGAACACCGAGGCGTCGGTCGTCTTCCAGAGCGGCTTCGCGGCGAACGCGGGAACGGTGGCCGCCATTCTCGGGAAGGACGACCTGATTCTCTCCGACGAGCTGAACCACGCGAGCATCATCGACGGCGCGCGCCTGTCGCGCGCCGCGATCCGGGTCTTCCCGCACCGGGACACGGCCGCGCTCCGCCGCCTGCTCGAGGAGACGTCGGAGGTGAAGCGGCGGCTGGTGATCACCGACGGCGTCTTCAGCATGGATGGGACATCGCGCCCCTTCCCGAGATCGCCGCCCTCGCTCGGGAGCACGGCGCCATCATGATGGTGGACGACGCGCATTCCAGCGGCGTCCTGGGGAAGAACGGCCGCGGCACCGTCGATCACTTCGGGCTGCACGGCCAGGTCGACATCCAGGTGGGCACGCTGTCGAAGGCGATCGGCGTGCTGGGGGGCTACGTCTGCGGCTCGAAGACGCTCATCGAGTATCTCTATCACCGCGCGCGCCCGTTCCTCTTCAGCACGTCGCACCCTCCCGCGGTCGCGGCGGCGTGTCTGGCCGCCTTCGACGTGCTCGAGGCGGAGCCGGAGCGAATCGAGCGGCTCTGGTCGAACACGCGACGCTTTCAGGCGGGTTTGAAGCGCCTGGGCTTCGACATTGGCGCGAGCGCCACGCCGATCACGCCCATCCTGGTCGGCGAAGCCGCGCGCGCCATGCAGCTCTCGGATCTCGCGTTCGAGCGCGGCGTCTTCGCGCAGGGGATCGGCTTTCCGACGGTGGCGAAGGGGCGGGCGCGCCTGCGCGCCATCGTCACCGCGACGCACACCGAGGAGGAGCTGGACCGCGCGCTCGAGATCCTGGGCGATGCCGCGCGGAGCCTCGGAATCCTTTCCTGAGCCGCCGGCCCCGCGTACGGTGACGGCTCCGGGTCCCGCGCCAAAGCCCCTCTACGTCCGGCTTCCGAACTGGCTCGGCGACCTGATCCTCGCATGGCGCGTGGTCGAGACGGCCGGAGCGGAGGGGGCGATCTTCGCGGGGCGCGCCGCCTTCGAGCCGCTCGTCCGCGCGCGCTTCCCGGCATCGCCCTACATCGCGGTCTCCCGCCGCGGACGCTACACCGCCGCGGGTGCGCTCCGGGCGCTCCAGCCCGCCGCGGCGCTCCTCCTCACCGATTCCTTCTCCTCGGCGCTTCTCGCGGCGCTCGCGCGGATTCCGCGGCGGATCGGCTACGCCGCCGAGGGGCGCGGCTTCCTGCTCACGGCGCGCGTCCCGCGCGCCGGGCGGGCGCGGAGCGCCCCGCGATTCGCCGAGTACCGCGAGCTGGGCGAAGCGGCGGGGCTCCGCGTGCCCCCCGGCGAACCCGCGCTTCGCGCCACACCCGAGGAGAAGGCGCTCGGGGCGGCGCGCCTCGCCGCGGCGGGACTCGGTGGCGCGGCGATCCTGGTCCTCGCGCCCGGGGCCGCGTACGGACCCGCGAAGCAGTGGGGCGCGGAGCGCTTTGCCGCGGTGGGGGGCCACCTGGCGCGCCGCCGGGGGGTCGCGCTCGCGATCGTGGGCGCGGCGGGGGACGTCACGGCGGCGGCGGAGACGGCGGGCCTCGCCGCGGCCGCGGGGGCGCGCGTGGCCAATATCGCGGGAGCGACCTCGCTGGGGGAGCTGGTCGGGATCGTCGACGCCGCGGCCGCGGTGGTGTCGAACGACTCGGGAGTGATGCATCTGGCCGCGGCCCTCGGCCGGCCGACGGTCGGCGTGTTCGGGTCGACGAGTCCGGTCTGGACCGCGTCCGGGGCGTCGTGGGTGGCGAACCTGTACGCCGAGTACCCGTGCTCCCCCTGCTTTCGCCGGACGTGCCCGATCGGCTACGGCTGCCTTCGGTCGATCGAAGCGGAGGAGGGTTCGCGGGCGGTGGAAGCGCTCCTCGAGCGCGCGGCCAGCGTGGCCGGGTGAAAGCGCTGCGGGCGAATCAGGGTGCTGCGGGAGTCTCCGTGGACGGGGCGGTCGCGTTCGGAGTCGCGCGCGCCGTGGCAGTCGGGGCGGCGCTTCCCGCGCCGGCGCCCGCGCGGGCGGCCTCACGCGCGACCTCGCCCGGAAGAAATCCTTCCCGGACCAGCACCGTCAAATCGGCGGGCGCCTGGCCGCGAAGGATCC
>JANLXD010000540.1:0-2107 GCA_031364935.1 Candidatus Eiseniibacteriota bacterium | reverse complement strand
TTCCAGAGCTGCGGCAGCTCGTCCAGCGAGAGCTTCCGGAGCACGACGCCGGCCCGGGTGCGGCGCGGGTCGTCGCGCTGCGTCCACTGCGCGCCGCCCGCCTCGGCCTGCGGCACCATCGTCCGGAACTTGAGCATGCGGAACTTCCGCCCGATCAGCCCGACGCGATCTTGGGCGAAGAAGACCGGGCCCCGGGAGTCGAGCTTGACCCAGAGCGCGATGACGAGGAGAAGCGGCGAAAGAAGGATGAGCCCGGCGCCGGCAAAGACGATGTCGAAGGCGCGCTTCAGAACGCCGTTCCACCCTTGGTCCGGACTTTCCGTCACCAGAACCACCGGCATCCCGTCGAAATCCTCGACGCTCGCGTTCAGCGTGAACGCGCGCGCAAGGTCGGGCACCAGTCGCACGGCGACCGTCGAATCGCTGAGGCGCTCCAGAGCCAGCAACTCCGCCTCGTGCTCGCTGCGGGAGAGCGCGAGGTAGACGAGCTGGGCGCCCGTGCGCTCCACCAGCTCGGGCAGGTCGGCCACCGAGCCCAGGACCGGAAGCCCGTCCACTTCGGTGCCGCCGTTCGCCGGCTCCGCGCTCACGAAGCCGTGAAGCGCGAATCCATAGTCCGAGTGCACCGCCATCTTCCGCGCGACGGCGATTGCCATGGGGCCCGTCCCCACGATCAGCACGTGGCGCAGGTTCAGCCCCTGGCGCCGGAGCGTGCGGAGCGCGGAGCGGACCGCGATCCGCGCGGCGCAGAGCGCGACCGCGGCGAGGCCCGCAAAAAGGAGGAGCACGGAGCGGGCGACCTCGCCGCGCAGGAAGTAGGAGCCGAGCGCCGCCACCGCGGTCACGATCGCGATCCCCTGGAGCACCCCGAAGAGCTCCTGGGAGAGGCGCGCCGTGCGCGCCGAGCGGTACAGGTGGAGCCCGCGCAGCACTAGGAGCGAGACAGGCGTGGCCACCGCGCCCAGCAGGACGTAGGTGCGGATCGAAGGGACGCCGAGCGGCGCGGGGAGCCGGAGGAGGTGGAAGCGGACCCAGTACGCCGCCATCCACGACGCGAAGATGAGAACGGCGTCGAGGAGGAAGACGGCGCTCACGAAAAGCTGGCGGTGCTTCGCGAACATGCGGTCAGCGTCTCCGGGTGTTCACGCGAGTGGCGCCGCGGCGGGCACGGGGACCGGAGGCGGGCCGAGAAGCGCGCGGATGGCCGTCTGGACTTCTGCGATCTCGATCAGGTTCACGCAGGGCAACTCCGGGTGGACACATCGGATCTGAGCGCACGGGAAGCAATGGACCGGGTGATGGAGCGTGATCGACCGGTCCGACCACGGCCCGAACCGTCGCGGGTCCTGGGGTCCGAACAGCGCCACGGTCGGCGTGCCGCACGCGGCCGCCAGGTGCGCGATCCCGCTGTCGTTCCCAACGAGGAGGCGGGAGCGCTGGAGCAGCGCGGCCACCTCGGGCAGGGAAAACGTCCCGAACAGCGACGTCACGCGACCGTTCCGCGCGTGCCGGAGCACCGCGGCCTCGACGTCCCGCTCTTCCGCAGAGCCTAGTAGTACGATCTGCGCATGATAGTGCTCCCCCAGCCAATCGGCAATCGCGGCGAAACGCTCCGGAAGCCACGCGCGAGGACGCCAGGAAGCCCCGGGGTGGATGCAGATGATGGGCCGGGCGGGATCGATGCCGGCGGCGGTGAGGCGAAGCGCGAGGGCGTCCTGGGTCGCGGGGGACACGTGCGCTTCCGGCGGCGGGACGCGGGGCACGGCAGGCGCAGGGACTCTCGTGGCGGGCGCGGCGGGCGCACCGGGCGGCGGAGTCATTGGGCCGAGGAGCGTGCGTACAACTTCGTAGTTTGCCTCGACCTCGTGAAGAGGCAACCGACTGCGTTCGGCGTTGAGGCTGATGCGGCGCCCGATCCAGTCGCGCAGGCGTACGGTGCCGCGGTCCACGCGTCGCCAGGCGCCCGTTCGAAACGGAAGGAGAAGAGTCCGCCAGTCCCCGCGCAGCTCTACGATCACGTCGTAGTGCGCGCTGATGGTATCCCTGAGTGAGGTTCCGTCCGGACGCGCCGTGCCGCGGCGATACCGCGGCGAGTTGTACACGAGGA
>JANLXD010000539.1:0-1725 GCA_031364935.1 Candidatus Eiseniibacteriota bacterium | reverse complement strand
GGCCCAACCCCTTCCGGCTGGCCTTGGAGCGCTCCGACACCTGATAGAGGCGGTCAAAGACTTTCTCCGCCAGATCCGCTTCGATACCGCACCCTGTATCGGTCACTTCGATCAGCAAGAGACGTGGACTTTGCGGCAAGAGCCCAGCCCGCAGCTTGACGCTGCCGCCGGCCGGCGTGAACTTGATGGCGTTGTCGAAGAGGATGATCAGGATCTGGCGGAGCCGGGTCTGGTCGGCGTACACGCTCGGCAGGTCCTTCGCCACTTCCGAAAAGAGAGCGACACCTTTGGCGCGGGCGGTCTCCTGGAGGGTGTTGAAGGTATCGGCCACGGCATCCTCGACCGACACGCTCTCGGGATGCACGGTGAGCTTGCCGGCTTGGAGGCCGGTCACCTCCAGCAGGTCGTCGATCATGGATTGGAGTTGGTGAATATTCTTCAGCACGATCTGCTGATAGTCGTGTTGCTCGGGGTTCAGCTCACCGGCCAGGCCGCCGATGAGAATCGACGTGAATTGCTTGATCGCGGTGAGAGGCGAGCGGAGCTCGTGCGACACATGCGATAAGAACTCATCCTTGAACCTTATCTCGTCCTGGCGGATCTGTTCCAGTGCGACCGCCGCTTCCCGCCGGACGGTGTTGTCGGTGCCGATCAGCAGGTAGCCGATGATGGCGTTCTGAGCGTCTCGCAGGGCCGTGACGGAGTCCACCGCCGCGAACCGGCTTCCATCCTTGCGAACCTTGGTCAGCTCGTAGATGTCCTCGATCCCACGCGAAGCGCGGAATACCAATGCCTCGAAGCCGGGCGTGATCGGCGTGCCGTATTCCAAGCTCAACGCGGTGGCGCGTGCAATGACCTCCTGTGGATCGTGGAGTTCGGCCGGGGTGATCTTGTTCACTACCTCGGCGGCCCTGTACCCCATCATCCGTTCGGCCCCGACGTTGAAGATCTGGATCACGCCCTTGGCGTCGGTGGCGATGCTCGAGAAGTTGGCGCTGTTGAAGATCGCGCTCTGGAGCGCCCCCGCCTGGAGCAGGGCCTCTTCGGCCTTCTTGCGGGCGGTGTTGTCGGTGCCGATCAGCAGATAGCCGATGATGGCGTTCTGCGCGTCGCGCAGCGCCGTGACGGACACCACCGCCGGGAACCGGCTCCGATCCTTGCGGATATAGGTCAGCTCGTAGATGTCCTCGATTCCGCGCGAGGCCTTGAACACCAGGGCCTCAAAACCCGGCGTAATCGACGTGCCGAGCTCGAGGCTCAACGCCGTGGCCCGCGCGATCACTTCCCTGAAGTCGGATATGTCGGCCGGTGTGATCTTGTCCACGACCTCGGCGGCCGTATAACCAAGCATCCGCTCGGCGCCGACGTTGAAGATCTGAATGACACCCTTGGCGTCGGTGGCGATGCTCGAGAAGTTCGCGCTGTTGAAGATCGCGCTCTGCAGGGCACCAGCCTTGACCAGCGCCGCTTCCGCCTGCTTGCGCGCGGTGTTGTCCGTCCCGATCAACAGATACCCGATGATGGCATCCTGCGCGTCGCGCAGCGCCGTGACCGAGACCACCGCCGGGAACTCGCTCCCATCCTTGCGGATGTAGGTCAGCTCGTAGATGTCCTCGATGCCACGCGACGCCTTGAACACCAGCGCTTCGAAGCCCGGCGTGATCTGCGTGCTGAGCTCGACACTCAGGGCTTTGGCCCGAGCGATCACCTCCAGCGGGTCCGAGA
>JANLXD010000524.1:0-13586 GCA_031364935.1 Candidatus Eiseniibacteriota bacterium | reverse complement strand
GGGCGAGACCATGGTGGTCTTGGGACCCTCCGGGTCGGGAAAGAGCACGGCGCTGCGGCTTCTATTGGGTCTCGTCCAGCCCGATTCAGGCGCCATCCTGGTGGACGACGTGGACATCACTCAGCTGGACGAGGAGCGCCTCCGGCGCGTCCGCCAGCGAATCGGAATGGTGTTCCAACAGGGAGCCCTCTTCGACTCCATGACCGTCGGAGAGAACGTGGCCTTCTCTCTTCTGGAGCACGACAACCTGCCCGACGAGGAGCTGGAGAAGGTGGTGCGCACCCATCTCGAGATGGTGGGGCTGGACCCGGACCTCATCGACCGCATGCCCGACCAGCTCTCGGGCGGCATGCAGCGGCGCGTGGCGATCGCGCGCGCGCTCGCGGCTCGGGACCCGCAAATCCTGCTCTACGACGAGCCGACCACCGGGCTCGACCCGCAGAGCGGCGAGCGGATCACCGACCTGATCGTGGAGCTGCGGGATCGGATGCACAAAACCTCGATCATGGTCACCCACGATATCGCCGATGCATTCAAGGTGGCCGACTGCATGGCGGTGCTAAACGAAGGCCGGGTCGTGTTCAACGGGTCGCCGTCCGACCTGGCGCACACGGATGAGCCGTTCATCAACGAATTCCTGGCGCCGTTCCGTAAGGCGGTCCAGACCGCGTCCCGCACCCTGCTCGCGGGGCCGGGAGCCCCCCGGCCGCGGTCCGCGACTTGACGGGAGGATTTGAGTGAAGCGAACGGGGCAGGTGCCCTTCATGAAGCTCCAGGTCGGCATCCTGGCGCTGATCGCCGTCGGTCTGCTCCTCTGGGGCACCTTCCAGTCGGGGAATTTCCGGCTGGGCAAGGAGGAGCAGATCCGGGTGCGCTTCCCGAACGTGGGCGGGCTGGAAGAGGGGTCGCCGGTGCGGCTGAACGGCGTCCCCGTGGGCGTGGTGAGGAAGATCGAGCTCCCGGAGCGATCCAACGAGCCCATCGTGGTGATGGGGGTCAAGAAAGGAACGCGCTCGCGACTTCACGATGGCGCGTCGGCGCGGATCACGACGGTGGGGTTTTTGTCCGAGCTGTACGTGGCGCTGGACGACGGCGACGAGTCGCTTCCGGTGATCACGAGAGACGACGAGATCCGCCCCTCGATCGTCACCGACCCCCAGGTGCTGATCAGCCGGTTCAACCAGATGGCCGACACCGTCGAGGTCATACTCTCCAGCCTGAACTCGGCCACGCGCGGCTTCGCGACCGGCCGCGGCACCCTGGGCCGCCTGGCGCGCGACGAGCGGCTCTACGATCAACTCGTGGCGATGAGCCAGAACGCCGCCTTGCTGGCCTCCCGAATGAACGACAACCAAGCCAGGGTTTCGGACCGGCTGATGTCGCTGGCCGGCTCCCTCGACAGCCTGTCGTGGCGGATGCAGCACGGCGAAGGGAGTCTCGCGCAGCTCATGACCAACGGCGACTTGCACCGGAATCTCGTATCGAGCTCGGCGAGGATGGACTCGGTGTTCGCGTTGATGCAGTCGGGGAGGGGCTCTTTCGGCAAGCTGATGTCCGATTCGACTCTCTACAACGACACGCGCGCGTTGATGGGCTCGATGAAGCGGCTGATGGCGGAGATCGAGAAGGATCCGAAGAAGTACTTCAAGTTCAGCGTGTTCTAGAGGGCGCTCCGCCTACTTCAGTCGCACAACCCTCCGGCTCAGGCGCTCCCCTGCCGCTTCGGCACGAATCCAGTAGATGCCGCTTCCCACTTGGCGTCCACCGGTATCGGTTCCATTCCAGCGAAGCGCGAGCGGTCCAGCAGGAGCGTCGCCGTCGAATAGCGTCGCGATCCGGCGGCCCGCGGCGTCGTAGACCATGACCCGCGCATGCCCCGGGTCGCGCAGGCGAAGCGTCAGGCTGGCTTCGCGCACCGTTGGATTGGGACGCGGCGCTTCCAGCGCGACCGCGGGCGCGCCGTCTGCCGTCGGCGCATCGTCCCCCACCGCAGTCGGCGTCAGCGCCGCGTCGTACGCCTGGAAATCATCCACGCCGGCTTCCACCACGCCGTCGCTTGGGCCCTGGTCCTGCGCGATGAACCGGACGCGCACCGTCGCGCTCGGCGTGATGTAGTCCTTCACGCGCACGACATCCTGATGCCAGTGGGCATGGCTCTCTCGGATTGAGAGCATCGTGACCCACGACGTGCCGTTGGCGGTGATCTGGATGACGAGCGAGTCGGGCTCGCCGGGCGTGTTCATGTGGAACCACCGCTGCCACGAGAGCGTGGGCTCGGACATGCCGGTCAAATTAAAGGGCGGCGTGGTGAGCGTCGTCTTTCCCTGGTCGATGTCGTAGGCCGAGGGATCGGAGTTGGGCGGACCGTTGCCCGTCACGAAGCACCACCCCGTCCCGGCTCCGGGGGTGGCGTCCTCACCGGGAGCGATCGGTCCCGTCGTCAGCATCCCCTCGGCCGGCTCATCGTGCTGTGCCCCGCGCAGCGGACCCCCACGCGCGTCCCCGGTCGTGGCCGCGCGCGCGACGCCTGGAGCGACGGGAGCATTCTGCCCCGTGGTGCCGTTCGGGATCGCCCGCACCCAGCGTCCCGAGACCGCGTTGTCGCCCACGTCGACCAAGCTCCATCCCTTGTTCGTATCACACGAGTCGTACCAGGCCGCGGGCAGGAGCTTCCAATCGAGGCTGCGCGGGACGCCCGGCTCCACCGCCGTCCAGCGGTCCGCCGGCGCAAACCCGGGGAGGTAGGCGCGCACTTGACGCACGCCCTCAGGCGTTCCCGGCACCGAGTAGGCGCCGCTTGCGGCCGATGTTCCCTTCAAAGGCGTCCCGATCACCGAGACCACGGCCTCAGCCAGGGCTACGGCGTCCGAGGCGCGCCGCACTGTGCCCGAGAGTGTGGTCGCGGACATCGCCGGCATGGTCACGACCACGCTGTCCTGGCTCCCGACCGACACGTTCACCGACAGCTCCTGGACCTGATAGCCGAACTTGGACACGCGCAGCGTGCTCGGTCCCGGGGGCAGCGCGATGCGGGCTCCGCCGGTCAGGCCGGTGCGGGTGGAATCCTCGGGGGACCCGACCCGCACGATGTCGACCCCCGGCATCGGATTGGCCCCGGAATCGCGCGCCCGGACCTTGACCACGCCGTAGTTCCTGGTCGCGCGGAACACGTAGAGCCCGGTCTCGATGTCGCTCGCGATGAAGGTCCCGGACGGAAAGAAGGGAGCCACCTCCCACACGCCGTGATAGCCGCCCGAGAATCCCGCGTACGTGTCGTAGTAGGCCCACTCGGCCGGAAGGGTCGGGTCGGTGACGTCGAAGAGCCGGACCCCTTCCGTGTACCAGGCCACGAATGCGGTGTCCTGCTTCACGTGCACGTTGTGCACGATCGCGAGCGGATTGACCGTCTTCTCGTAGACCATCGGGTGCGCGAAGATGTCCTGGATGTCGAAGACCTTGAACGTGGAGTAGTTGATCTCGTCGCAGACGAACAGGTAGCGCCCGTCCTTGGAAGTCTCCCCGCTGTGCGACTTGGAATCGGGATAAACCCAGGCGCTCTGCTCGACCGGGGATGCCGGATTGGTGGTATCGAAGATCCGGACGGTGCCGCTCATGATGCAGAACGCGTGGAGCCGCGTCCCTCGCATCCAGGAGTCGTGGACGTAGTCCACGTTGTACATCGCGAGATCCGCCGGGCTCTCCGGATTGGCCAGCGACATGATGTGCATGCCGGTCACGGTGTTGTCGAGCCGCGAGCCGTTCAGGATCAGGAGCGCGCGCGTGGTGTCCACCGTCACGGTATGGGCCCGGTTGAACGCGGTGGTGTAGGTGCTCGCGAGCACGGGATTCTCGGGGTCGGTCATCCGGATGATCTGGATGCCTCCGCCCGCCGCTTCCGTCGAGACGTAGATCCAGTTCCGGTACTGCTTCATCTCGCGCCACACGGACGTCATGCCGGGGATGAAGCCGACCTCATAGGAGGCGGCCGGATTGGTCACGTTGACGATGGACGTGCCGCTGTTCGTGCCCAGCACCGCGTACTCGCGGCCGTCGTGGTGCACGTAGCTGACGCACGCCGAATAACTCAGGTAATTGTGGAAGTGGGCGAGGAGCTGGACGTTCTTGGAAACCGCCGCTTCCCCGGTCCCGGCCCCCAGGGCCACCACCACTGCCGCGACCATCGCAAGAGCAATAGCCCTAACTCGGCTGACCCCAGCCGGTTGACTGCCATGAGCGATGGGGGCGATTACTCGAGGGATGTACATGGACAGAGTTGGGACGCGGGGGTAAGGGCGAGGATTCAAGGGAACGCTCCGGAGCGGGGGCCGGCACGGACGCGCCCGCTCCGGAATGCTATAACCAGTTCGCCACTACAGCCAGCCCGCCGCGCGATACCAGTCGGCCGTGGACTTGATTCCCGCCGCCAGGGGCACTCTCGGAGACCAGCCGAGCCGGTCGCGGATCTTCGCGGAGGAGCAGACCCAATCCCCGGCGGAGATCTCGCGAAGCTTCTCGCGGGTGAGGAGCGGAGCCGCCCCCATGACGCGGGCGAACCCTTCGGCGCCGAGCGCGATCCCCATCAGGGCCCATCGGGGGACGGCGACGCGCACGGTCCACGTTCCCAGGGCTTCCCGCACCAGGGCGCCCAGCTCGTCGTAGTCGGTGCGGTCGGGCTCGGCGGCGAAGAAGATCTCCCCCGCGGCCTCCTCGCGAGAAAGCACCGCCACCACCGCCGACGCCAGGTCCTCGACGTGGATCATGGAGAAAACCCCCCCGCTCCGGAGCACCGGCTGCAGGTGGCGCTTCGCCAGCGTGAACACTTTGAGGATCGCCGTGTCGCGGGGACCGTAGACCGCCGGCGGGCGGATCACCGTCACCGCCATCCGATCGCGCTCGCGCAGCACCAACTCCTCCGCGAGCCGCTTCGTCTCGCCGTAGGTGGAGACGGGATGGGGCGGCTGCTCCTCGGAGACGGGGCGTCCGTCGCGGCTGGGGCCCGCGGCCGCCTGGCTCGACACGAACGCGAACCGGCGCACCGACGCGTCTCGCGCGGCGGCCAGGAGCCGCGCGGTTCCAGCCACGTTGCACTCGTGGAACTCCGCGGCATTCCGCGCGCGGATGAGCCCCGCTACGTGGATGACCCAGTCCCCTCCCTCCACCGCGCGGCGGAGTCCGGCGGCGTCATCCAGGGACGAGTCGGCGAATTCCACCGGCTTCCCGGTCAGCCAGCGCCGCGACGACGTGCCCCGCACCACGGCGCGGACTCGCGCGCCGCGCTCGAGCAGCGCGTCGACGATGTGGCTGCCGACGAAGCCCGAAGCTCCTGTCACGACGGCGAGCGGCGCCCCGGTCCCGCTCATGGCTCCATCGCCCCAGGGCTCACAGGCGCCTCTCGTAGATCCGGTAGACGGCGGTCCGGACGCAGCCGTAGCTCAGGACGATCTCGTTGATGGCGTCGTTGTCCTCGAGGGTCCATCCCACCTCGCACTCGCGGTAGCCGCGCCGGTGCGTCGCCCGGACCATGTCCTGAACGAGCAGCGCCCCGATCCCCTTCTTCTGGTACTCGCGCACCACTCCCAGAGCCATGTATCGGCCGTTCTTGATCCGCGGCAGGGTCCAGAGGAGCCGGAAGATGCCGAACGGAAAGAGGCGCCCGCCGACCTTGGCCAGGGCCTCGTTCACGTCGGGCAGGACCATGCCGAACCCGACCGGCTGACCGTCCACTTCGGCGAAGCGCACCAGCTCGGGAACGATCGCCGGCTTGAGCTGCTTCGCCATATGGTCGATCTCCGCGTCGGTCATCGGCACGAATCCCCAGTTCCGCTCCCAGGCCGCGTTGTAGACCCGCTTGACCCGCTGCAGCTCGTCGTCGAAGCGCCGCATGTCGAGGCCGCGCATGACCACGCGCTCGCGTCGCTTGACCATCGAGGCGATGCGCTCGAACTTCTCCGGAGAGCGCTCCCTGACGGGGCCCCGAAACGAGTAGAGGTCCTTCGCCTTCCGAAACCCCGCGCCTTCGATCCATCCCGAGTACTCGCGGGCGTTGTACGGCATGAGGAGCACGGGGCGGTGGTCGAACCCCTCGATCAAAAGTCCGCACTCGTCGTTGGTGGTGAAGCTCAAGGGCCCGCGCATCACCTCGGCGCCCTGGGCCCGTCCCCACGCCTCGGCCGCCTTCAAGAGCGCCTGGGTCGCGGCCGGAGACTCCGCTTCGAAGAAGCCGAAGGCGGCCTGGCGCTCGCCGTGGATCGCGTCGTGATTTCTGTCGGTGGTCGCCGCGATGCGGCCGACGATCCGGCCGGCATCGATGGCGAGATACAGGGCGGCTTGGGCGTGCTCGAAGTACGGGTTCTTGCCGGGGGTGAGGCGGGCTCTCTCGTCGGAAGGAAGCGGCGGCACCCACATCGGGTCCCCGCGGTAGCGCTCGTAGACGTAGCGGACGAAGCGGTCCAGGTCGCCCGCGGCTTGAACCGGAACGACGTCCACGGGGCTCGGGCGGGTCAGTCGGCCTGGGAGGCCATCTCCAGCCCGATCTCCTGGCGCACCTCGGAGACGACGCGAAGGATCGTGGCCAGCTGCTCGTCGCTGTGCGTCGCCATG
Organism: Candidatus Eiseniibacteriota bacterium; assembly: GCA_031364935.1. GTDB lineage: Bacteria > Eisenbacteria > RBG-16-71-46 > SZUA-252 > SZUA-252 > DASQJL01. The sequence goes on along the minus strand of JANLXD010000524.1, from coordinate 6,986 downwards.
TACGAAGTGCGGAGGAGGTCGCGGCCGGGCGGCACCGCGGGCACCAGGATGGCGTTCACGAAGACGCCCCGGTCGAAGATCTTTCGCCATGCGTTCATCGTCTTCATGCGCTCGCCGATGAAGATGGGGATAATGGGCGTCCCCTTCCCCGAGCCAATCTCCAGCCCCTGCGCCTTGAACCCGCTCCGCATGTGATCGGAGATGGCCTTGAGCCGGTCCCGGAGCCCGGGCTCGCTCTCGATCACGTCGAGCGACGCGAGCGCGGCCGCCACGCTGGAGGGCGTCATGCTGGCGCTGAAGATGAGCGCGCGCGCGTGGTGGCGGAGATAGTCCATGACCGCGCGCGGCCCGGCGATGAAGCCGCCGAGCGAGGCGAACGATTTGCTGAACGTCCCCATGACCAGATCCACCTGGTCCTCCACGCCCATGGCCTCGCACGCGCCGGCGCCGCGGGCGCCTAGCACGCCGATGCCGTGGGCGTCGTCGACCAGGAGGCGCGCGTTGTACTCCTTCACCAGGCGAACGATGTCGGGGAGGGGTGCGATGTCCCCTTCCATGCTGTAGACGCCGTCCACGATGACCATCTTCCCCGCCTTGGCGGGGACTTTCTCGAGCACGCGCTCGAGGTCGCGGACGTCGTTGTGCCGGAAGCGGCGCACCTCGCCGTAGGAGAGCCGCGCGCCGTCCACGATGCAGGCGTGCGCGTCCTTGTCCAGGATGACAGTGTCGCCCTTCTCGATGAGCGCGGAGATCGATCCCAGGTTCGTCAGGTACCCGGTCGAATAGACCAGGGCCGCCTCCTTCTTCATGAACTTGGCGAGGCGGTCCTCGAGCTCGGCGTGCAGCTCGAGCGTGCCGTTCAGGAAGCGGGAGCCGTTGTTGGAGGTGCCGAAGCGGAGAAGCGCGTCCTCGGCCGCCGCCATCACCTTGGGATGCTTGGTCAAGCCGAGGTAGTTGTTGGAGCCGGCCATGATCAGGCGCTTGCCGTGGATCGTGACCTCGGTCCCGTGGTTTTCGGCGATAGGGAGAAAGTAGGGGTAGATGCCGGCCCGCTGGGCCAATCGATGCTCTGTGAACTCCTTACACTTGTCGAAGATGTCCACGCGTGCCTTTATCTCGGGGTTTTCAACATCGGTTGTGAGCCGCCGGAGGGCCTTTGGGCGAATCAACGGGAAACCCTACAAGGTCCCGGTCGCCGAGTCAACCCGCTCCTCCGAGTGACGATCGGCGTTCCATGCGTTAGGGTGTCAGGCGCGAAGCACCCAAACGACGTCCCGACTTTAAGAAAGGAGAGCCCGTGAACCCACGCCGCATCGTTCTCGCGTTCCTGGGAGCGTGTCTGGCCCTGGCGGCTGCGCCCGCGGGCGCGACGTTCTCGATCGTGGCCCGCGACCCCGCGACCGGCGACCTGGGAGTGGCCGTCCAGTCCCACTATTTCTCGGTCGGGCCGATCGTCCCGTGGGCCGAGCCGGGCGTGGGCGCCGTGGCCACCCAGTCGCTCGTCGAAGTGGCCTACGGGCCGCGCGGATTGGCGCTGATGCGCGACGGACGATCGGCGAAGGACGCCCTGAAGAAGCTCCTCGACGAGGACAAGTTCGCGGACGTGCGGCAGGTCGCCATGGTGGACGCCGACGGTGAAGCCGCGGTGCACACGGGCGCCAAGTGCATCCCCGCCGCCGGCGACGCCCTGGGACCGCAGTTCTCGGTCCAGGCCAATCTCATGGCGAACGGAAACGTCTGGCCCGCGATGGCTGAGGCCTACCAGAACGCGCGCGGCGATTTTCCCGAGCGGCTCCTCCAGGCGCTCGAAGCGGGGCAGCGCGCCGGCGGCGACATCCGCGGGCAGCAGTCGGCCGCGATGATCATCGTGAAGGGGGAGCGGACCGACAAGCCGTGGACCGGCCGCGTGCTCGACTTGCGCGTCGAGGACAGCCCCAAGCCGATCGCCGAGCTGCGCCGGCTGGTCGGGCTATGGCGCGCGTACAAGAAGAGCGACGAAGGGGACGCCTTCATCACGGAAGGCAAGGTGGAAGAGGCGCTCGAGGCCTACTCGGAGGCCGCCCGGCTCGCGCCGGGCAACGACGAGCTTCTCTTCTGGCAGGCGGCCACGCTCTGGAAGCTCAAGCGCGAGAAGGAAGCCGCTCCCCTCTTCCGGAAAGTGTTCGCTCACGACCGCCGGTGGGTGCAGCTCGTCCCGCGGCTGGTTCCCGCGGGGCTTCTCGACGATGATCCCGAGTCGATCCGGCGAATCCAATCTCTCGCTCCGGGCGGCCGCCGCTCCGGGTAGAATGGTTCCAATCGGAATCCGGTAACAATCCGAACGCACGCACCCAACGAAGCCCCGGCGCGGCCGAGGCGCGGAGGAACAACATGTCGGATCGCACCACCGCTCCGACCGCGACGACCGGCCATCCGCCGGTGCCGTACATCCCCGGGCTCGACGGAGTCCCGGCGGCGCGGTCGAGCATCTGCTGGATCGACGGCGACCAGGGAGTGCTGGAGTATCGCGGCTACACCATCGAGGAGCTTGCCGAGAAGAGCACGTTCGAAGAGACGGCGTACATGCTCCTCTGGGGAAAGCTTCCCAACAAGGCCGAGCTGGAGAAATTCAACCGCGACCTCCGGGTCAACCGGGACGTCCGGTTCCGGCTGATCGACCTTCTGAAGTGCCTCCCCGACACGGGCCACCCGATGGAGGCGCTCCAGGCGTCCATCGCGGCGCTGGGGATGTTCTACCCGGATCGGGACCCCATGGTCCCCGAAGACCGCTACAACTCCGCGGTCCGGCTCATCGCCAAGACACCGACGCTCGTCGCGGCCTTTCACCGGCTGAGTCACGGCAAGGAGTACATTCCGCCGCGCGAGGATCTGTCGCACGCCTCCAACTTCCTCTGGATGCTGACGGGCGAGGAAGCCGACGAGGACGTCGCGAGGGTCATGGACATCTCCTTCATTCTCCATGCCGAGCACTCCATGAACGCCTCCACGTTCGGGGGCCGGGTCACGGCCTCCACGCTGGCGGATCCCTATACGGTCATCTCCTCGGCGATCGGCGCGCTCACGGGGCCGCTGCACGGCGGCGCGAACGAGCAGGTCATCCACATGCTCCAGGAGATCGGCGAAGCCGAGAAGGCCCGCCCCTACATCGAGGATCTGATCGCGCGGAAGCAGAAGATCATGGGGATCGGGCACCGGATCTACCGCGTGAAGGACCCGCGAGCGCTGGTGCTCCAGAGGCTGGCCAAGGAGATGATCGCGAAGGGCGGCGGCGATCCGCTGCTCGCGGTCGCTCAGGAAGTGGAGAAAGTCGTGGCCGAGCACCTGGCGGCCAAGCGCATCTATCCCAACGTCGACTTCTACTCGGGCGTGGTCTACACCGCCATGGGGCTCCCGGCGACCCTGTTCACGCCGATCTTCGCGATCGCGCGCGTCGCGGGCTGGCTGGCCCACTGGCTGGAGCAGATCCAGGACAACCGGATCTATCGCCCCGACCAGATCTACATCGGCGCGCACGACCAGCCCTACATCCCCATCGAGGAGCGCGTCTAGGGCGCTGTCTTTGAGAGCCTCTCGGGGGAGCGCGTCTTCGACGCTCCGTACTCGCCCATGTGCACGCTGATCGCGGGGGTCGAGATTCTCGGCCCCCGCACGCTTGTTCTGGGCACGAACCGCGACGAATCCCCCGAGCGCGCCTCGTCCGGCCCCGGCGTCCTACGCGAGCGGCCGCGGGTGATCGGGGGGCGGGACTTGGTGGCGGCAGGCACGTGGCTCGCGATCCGCGAGGCGCGCGCGGTGACGGCCCTCATGAACCGGCGCCCGACGTCGGCGGCGGCGAACGCGGCGGCGACGCCGTCGCGCGCGGCAGCGGGCGGAGGAGCCCTTCGCTCGCGCGGCCTCCTCTGCCTCGATGCCGCGGCCGCGGGCCCCGCTTCCGACGCGCCGCACACGATCGATCCCGGGACCGGGGACCGCCATCCGGCCCGGCTCCACGCCGCCCTCTCCCTGATCGAGCGCCATGCCTACGCCGCGTGCACGCTCGTCGGCCTCAACGTCGAGGAGCCGTCGTGGGCGCTTTTCGCCGAGGCGGGCTCGCCGCCGCGCGTCCGCATGCTCGAGCCGGGGTGGCACGTGCTCACACACGCCGAGGTGGACGACCCGGACGAACCGCGCACGGCGTGGCTTATGGAACGGCTGAAAGGGTTCGAGCCGCGGGATCCGGACGAGGCGCTGGAAGGGATCGCGGCGCTCCTCCGCACCCACGGAGACCCGGGCCGCGGCGTCCCGGGAGTGTGCCTTCACCGGGAGCGATTCCCCACGGTGTCGAGCTCGCTGGTTGTGCTGGGGGCGACAGAGCCGGAGGGGTCGCCGGGATCACCGCGCTATCGTCACGCGGCGGGACCTCCCTGCACTACCCCCTACGACGATGCTTCGGAGCTTTTGGGATCCGCGTGATGCGGGTGGCCCGGGAATCGCCGGGGATTGCAGCGGCCCGGGGCGCGGGGGCTGACCCGCTCACCCCGCTCACCACGACGTTCTGGGCCAGCTCGGGATCGATCGCGTGGCGCCTGGTTCCCACCCGAACCGTGATCGGTCCGCCGAACGGCGCCCGCTCCACCACAGTGATCCGCGCGCCGGGCACGATGCCCAGTGAGACGAGGTAGCGGAGCTTCTCCGTGTCGCGATCGCTGACGCGCGTCACCGCGACGCTCTTCCCAGCGGGTAGATCGGCCAGGGCCGTTCCCTTCACAGGGGCGAGGGCGCCCGACTTCGTGGGAATGGGGTCGCCGTGCGGATCATGCGTGGGATCGCCCAGCGCGCGCGCGAGTAGGTCCTCCATGTCGTCGCTCAGCACGTGCTCGAGCCGCTCCGCCTCGCCGTCCACGCGGTCCAGGGGCACCCCGAGCCGGCGGTAGAGATAGAGCTCCCAGAGGCGGTGGTGCCGGACGATCTCCAGCGCGATCTTCCGCCCCCGGGGGGTCAAGCTCACGCCTCCGTAGCGCGCGTAGTGGAGGAGGCCCATCTCCTTCATCTTCCGCACCATCCCCGTCACCGAGGGCGCGGACACGCCGAGGTGGGCCGCGATGTCGCCCACGGCCACGTTCCCAGAGCGCTCGTGGCCCAGCTTCCAGACCGCCTTCAGATAGTCTTCCACCGCCTGCGTGACGCTCGGCATCGCTCCTCCGGGACTCTACGCGATCGGCGGGATACGAGCGGCCGACGCTTGACATTTAGGATAGCCTAAATCACGATGTTCGTCATGGCGAACCAACGAATCCCCGGCGCGGTGCTGGCGGCCTTTCTGGCTGCCCTGGCGGCGCCCGCGGGCTGCTCCGGCCCGCCTGCCGGACCGCCCCGCACCGTCACGATGAGCATGAACGGGTACACGTTCAACGGCACCAACCCCACGCTCACTTTCGAGCCCGGGGAGCGGGTCCACTTCGTGGTGACCAACGACGAGTCGTCGCGCGTGCTCCACAACTTCCGCATCGTGGGGATGGACGTCCCCTGCGGGCCGCCCCTGCCGCCGGGCGGCCGCCGCGAAGTGATGGTCTCCATGCCCAAGTCGGGCGAATTCGCCTACACCTGCTGCACGCATCCCGGCATGGGCGGGAAGCTGGTGGTCGCGGGCCGCTAGCCCGTCCCATGCGCCCCGCGCCCTGGCTCCCCTTCCTTCCGGCGGCCCTTCTGCTTCTCGCCGGTGCGGCGGGCTGTGGCGGAGGCGGCGCCACGGGCGCGGCGGCCGGGAGCGACTCCCTGGCCCAGGCGGCGCGGGTACACGCGATCCGGATGCTCACGTCGTTCGACGGCGGGCGCGTCAAAAAGCTCCCGGGCGGCCGCACCCTCCGCGAGTACTGGGTGGAGGCCAAGAACGTCGAGATCGAGGTGGCGCCGGGCGTGCGCTTTCCGGCGTGGACCTTCAACGGCGCGGTGCCGGGGCCCACGCTTCGCTGCACCGAGGGGGACTCGGTCCTGGTCCACTTCACCAATCGCGGCACGATGCCCCATTCGATGCACTTCCATGGCATCCACGCGGCCGCGATGGACGGCGTCTTCGAGCAGGTCTCGCCCGGGGAAACGTACGACTATGCCTTCACCGCCGAGCCGTTCGGCCTCCACGTCTACCACTGCCATACGATGCCGGTGAAGATGCACATCGCGCGGGGCCTCTACGGCGTCTTCCTGGTGGATCCGCCGAAGCCGCGGCCCAAGGCGCGCGAGATGGTCATGCTCATGAACGGCTACGATACGGACTTGAACGGTGAGGACAACGAGTTCTACACCGTGAACGGCTACGCCAACGTCTACTTCCGCGACTATCCAATCCCCGTGAAGGCGGGCGAGCTGCAGCGCGTGTACCTCGTCAACATGACCGAGTTCGACCTGGTCAACTCGATGCACACGCACGCCAACTTCTACGACGTCTACCCCACCGGCACCTCGCTCACGCCCAGCGTGTACACCGACGTCGTCACCATGGGCCAGGGGGAGCGGGCCATCATCGAGTTCACTTACCGCCACCGGGGCCGCTTCCTCTTCCACGCGCACCAGAGCGAATTCGCGGAGCTGGGGTGGCTCGGGCAGTTCGAGGTGACGCCGTGAAGGGACTATCGGCGCGCGTCGTCCTGGCGGGGCTCCTCCCGCTCGTCGTGGTCGCCGCGATGGCGGCGTGGTTCCTCTCGGGCGGCGGCTCACGCTTGGGGCTCTCGGTGCCTCCCATCGAAAAGCTGGCGATCGAGCGGATCGTCTTCCGGCCCCAGGAGATCATCCTGCACGTGCGAAACGTGGGGCCCGGGCCATTGACCATCGCGCAGGTCTTCGTGAACGAGGCGATGTGGGATTTCTCCGTCGCTCCCGGCCGCCGGCTCGGCCGGCTGGGATCGGCGACCCTCTCCATCCCGTTCGACTGGCTCGAGGCGGAGCCCTACCGGCTGGCCGTGGTCAGCGGCACCGGCCTCCGGCACACGCGCGAGGTCCAGGCGGCCACG
>JANLXD010000499.1:0-3557 GCA_031364935.1 Candidatus Eiseniibacteriota bacterium | reverse complement strand
GCAGGTCGTCGATCTGCCCGCGCGTCGGGCGGACGCTGATCTTCGGATCCACCAGTCCGGTCGGCCGGATGATCTGCTCCACGATGACGCCGCCCGCCTTCTGAAGCTCGTACGCGCTGGGCGTGGCGGAGACGAAGAGCGTCTGACCCACCAGGTTTTCGAACTCGTCGTAGCGGAGCGGCCTGTTGTCGAGCGCCGACGGAAGCCGGAAGCCGTAGTCCACCAGCGTCTGCTTTCGCGAGCGGTCCCCCTCGTACATGCCGCCGATCTGCGGCACGGTGACGTGCGATTCGTCCACGATCAGGAGGAAGTCGTCGGGGAAGTAGTCGATGAGGCACTGGGGCCGCTCCCCCGGCTTCCGCCCCGACAGGGGCCGCGAGTAGTTCTCGATCCCCGAGCAGTAGCCGATCTCGCGGAGCATCTCCATGTCGTACTCGGTCCGCATCCGGAGCCGCTGCGCCTCGAGGAGCTTTCCCTCCCGCTGGAAGAGAGCGAGCCGCTCGTCCAGCTCGTCCTTGATCGCGCGGATGCCTTCCTGGAGCCGGACCGGATGCGTGACGAAGTGCTTCGCGGGATAGATCGCCGCGGAGGTGAGGATGCGGAGCGTCCTTCCGGTCAGAGGGTCGATCACCGCGATCCGGTCCACCTGGTCGCCGAACAATTCGATGCGGAGGCCAGTCTCCTCGTACGCGGGATGGATCTCGATCACGTCTCCCCTCGCCCGGAAGGTGCCGCGCTTCAATTCGAGATCGCCGCGCGAGTACTGCGTGCGGACCAGGTGTTCTAATATTCGCTCCCGCGGGATCCGCTCCCCCACCTGAATGAAGAGGCGCTCCCGCTGGAAATCCTCCGGCGACCCCAGCCCGTAGATGCACGACACGCTGGCCACGATGATCACGTCGCGCCGCTCCAGGAGGGCGCTCGTCGCCTGGAGGCGGAGACGGTCGATGTCGTCGTTGATCGAGGCGTCCTTCTCGATGTACGTGTTGGTCTGCGGGACGTACGCCTCGGGCTGGTAGTAGTCGTAGTAGCTGACGAAGTAGCCCACCGCGTTCTCCGGGAAGAACGACTTGAACTCCCCGTAGAGCTGGGCGGCGAGCGTCTTGTTGTGGGAGATGACGAGGGTGGGGCGGTTCACAGCCTCGATCACGTTCGCCATCGTGAACGTCTTCCCCGACCCCGTGACGCCCAGGAGCGTCTGGAAGCGGTCTCCGCGCCGCAGCCCCTCGGTCAGCTCGCGGATGGCGCGCGGCTGGTCCCCCTGCGGCTGGTAGGGCGAGTGGAGCTTGAAGGACGAGGGAGCTTCTCCGACGAGAAGCGCCTCGGGCGGGGCCGGCCTCGCGGGCCCCGGGCCTTCGGTCATCGCGGCTCGACCCCCGGCTGGGTGGTTCGGAGCGTGTAGCTCACGGTGACCGGCTTCTCCGGCGGGCAGGTCACGCTGAATTCGAACGAGGTGGCGTCCTTCTTCCGCGCGGGATGGCTGGAGCGAACGATCTCCCACGAGCCGTACGCGTGCTCCACCACCGTGACGTCGATCGCCTTGGCCCGGTGGTTGCGCAACACGATCTCCACCGTCGACTCCGTTTGGCGCGGCGAGATCTGGTTGAACTCGGTCTGCTTCCGCTCCACGGCCACGTCGAAGACGCCGCCCACCGCGATCCGCGCCGTCTCGTTCTTCGCCGTGTGCGGGATGCGGTCTTCGCCCGCGAACTCCAGCGCGCCGTCGCGGTCGCGCTGATAGACGCGCATGGTGCCGGCGGGCAGCGGCATGCCGATGCCCGACGCGGCCTCGTTCTGAAACTCGAGCGTGGTCATGACTTGCTCCGCGTTCTTCTCCGCGTCGTACACGAACTTGCGCACGAATTTGACGCCCCGCGCGTGGAACAGCCCGAGCTGCTTCACCTCGTTGTTGGCGAGGGTCGCGTGGTCGGGAAGCTCGTAGAGGTGATACTCGGAGAAGCCGCGCTCGACCATCTTCTGAGAAGCCATGTCGGCGCGCATCAGCGTCTCATAGGGCATCGGGGGCCGAGGGCCGCCGGGGGCGCGATGGATGGCGCCCGCGACCAGCTTGACCAGCGCGTTCTCGTAGGTCTCGCCCGAGCTGTTCTCCACGGTGGCCCATCCCTGGATCTCGAGAGCCGAGCCCGCCTCGTCCTGGATGGCCACGTACTCGGCGTGCCAGGTGAGGCCGCCCGTCAGGTACGACACCTCGACCGGCACCGCGGCGCTGGGAGCCGAGCGCACGCGCCACGTCAGCGTGGGCCCGGCGGCCGGGATGCCCGGATCGGAGGCGAGCGCGATCTCCTGCACCTCGGCACGGTTCAACATGGAGAGCGCGCCGTCCGACGCGCGCAATACCAGGAACGCCCCGTCGAAGGATGCAAGCGCGCCCCGCCGCGGCTCGCCGCTCTTCATCCGCACCTCGACCCGCCGGTCCAGATAGCGCTGGAGCAGCCTATCCATCGAGGCGAAGTCGTTCCGATAGTCCTGCCACGCGATCTCGAGCGGCGTGTTCCCCACCGGCCGTATGTGCACCGACGTCGGATCGAGCTGGGCGGCGACGCCCGTGAAGACGATCTCCGAGCCTCGCGACAGAGTGACCGTTCGCCGATCCTTCACCAGCCCCAGGTTGTCGTTGTAGACGGTGACGGCCAGGTCGCGGTTCCGAGACCCTGCCTCCTGCGACAGGGCCGTCGGGGCCGGCGCCAGCACCAACGCGGCGGCGCCAACCAGGAGCAGCGTGGCGGGTCGCGAGCAGCGCATCCTTGCGTTCACTGAAGCACCTCCAGGTTTTTTTCCAGCTTCTCCTTCGTGAAGCCCAGGTTCTCGAATTTTTCGCGCTCCCGGTCCACCACGTCCTTCTTGGCCTTGCCCAGAAAATCCTCGTTCGAAAGCTTCCGGCGGGAGACGTCGAATTCGCGTATCACCCGGTCGTATTCCTTCTGGAGGCGCGCCCGCTCCACGCTGACGTCGATCAACCCCTCGAGCGGGAGGAAGATCTCGTGGTTCCGCACCACGGCCGAAGCCGCCACCCGCGGCTTGGCCACCGTGGGCCCCACCTCGAGCGATTCGCCGCGCCCGAGCAACAAGATCAGGTCGCGCTGCGATTCGAGCACCTCGGCTTCCGGTCCCGAAGCCCGGATCCGGATATGGGCCTTCCGGGCCGGCGCGATGTTCATCTCCGACCGCAAATTCCGAACCACGCCCACCACTTCCTTGAGCAGCGTGATCCGGCCCTCGGCGTCGGGGTGCGACGCTCCGCGCGCGGGCGCCGGCCAGGGCGCCACGATCACGTCCCCCTCGGTGCCCGGGAGCGAATGCCACAGCTCTTCCGTCAAGAACGGCATGAACGGATGGAGCAGCCGGATCACCGTGCTGAACACCGTGTGCGTGACGTAGCGGACCGCGAGCGCGTCGGAGCCCTGCGGCCCCGCGTACAGCCGCGGCTTGGCCATTTCCAGATACCAGTCGCAGAATTCCTTCCACGTGAAGTCGTAGATGTCCTTGGCCGCGTCGCCGATCCGGTAGGCGCGCAGGTTCCGCGTCACCGAGCGGAC
>JANLXD010000114.1:0-6812 GCA_031364935.1 Candidatus Eiseniibacteriota bacterium | reverse complement strand
CCCACCTTGCCAAGGTGGTTGTCGCGGGTTCAAATCCCGTCTTCCGCTCCATTTTTTTTGCCCTCGCGTCGCCCCCTTTTTCCGTGTGCGCTTGCCCCATCCCGCATCTCGTGCTAGTACTCTCCCTCGGCGCCGACGATTGATCGGCAACGACGTTCACGAAAGGAGAGGTGCATGCCAGCTAAGAAGCGCGCCGCAAAACCCAAGAAGAAGACCGCCTCGAAGCGGAAGCCGAGTGCCGCCTTTATGAAGCCAATGCAGCCGTCGGACACTCTCTCCGAAGTCGTGGGGTCGAGGGCGCTGCCGCGCACGGAGGTGACGAAGAAGCTCTGGGCCTACATCAAGAAGAACAAGCTTCAGGACGCGAAGAAGCGGACCATGATCAACGCGGACGACAAGCTCCGCGCGATCTTTGGGGGCAAGAGACAGGTCAGCATGTTCGAGATGACAAAGCTCGTCTCGAAGCATCTCAAGTAAACGTCGTCCACCCGAAGGCGCCTGCTTCGCGCCCCGCCGCTCCGAGCGGCGGGGCGTTTTTGTCGCCCGAAATCGGATCGCCCCCTCTGATATACTCAGGCCCTCCCCAGACTTGAAAACCACTTCGCACCGCGAAAGGAAGGCGTGAGCGCGCTCGAGATCAATCGAACCCTGGGCCATTTTCGGATCGAGGCCGCCGTCGGGCACGGTGGGATGGGGGAGGTCTATCGGGCGACCGACTTGAAGCTGGGTCGCACCGTAGCCCTGAAAGTCCTCCCCCCCGAGGCCACGCGGGATCCGGAAGCGCGCGCGCGCTTCCTCCAGGAGGCGCGGTTCGCTTCCGTGCTCAACCATCCGAACATCGTGACCATCTACGCCGTCGACGAAGCGGACGGCATCGACTTCATCGCCATGGAGTTCGCGGAAGGGGAGTCGCTGCGCGCCCGCGCTCGGCGCGGCCCGCTCGACGTGCCCGAGCTGATCGAGGTGGGAATCCAGTGCGCCGAGGCGCTCGGCGCCGCTCACGCGCTCGGCCTGATCCATCGCGACGTCAAGTCGGCCAACGTCGTGCTCACGACCACTCCAAAGAGGCAGGCAAAGATCCTCGACTTCGGCCTGGCCAAGCGCATGCCGGACGCGGACGCGCGCGGCATCGACGCGACGGTCGAGGTCGACCTCACGAGCGCCGGGATGGTCATGGGCTCGCCCGGGTACATGTCCCCCGAGCAGGCGCGGGGGGAATCGCTGGACGCGCGCACCGACATCTTCTCCCTGGGATGCACCCTCTACGAGGCGGCTGTCGGGCGCGTGCCGTTCGACGGGCCCAGCACGGTGGCCGTGATGCACGCCACGTGGACCCTGGAGCCGCCACCGCCGAGCCGCCTGCGTCCCGAGCTGCCGATCGAGATCGACGCGATCCTCGCGCGCTGCATGGCGAAGGATCGGGATGAGCGCTACGGCTCGGCGCGAGAGCTGGCCGATGCCCTCGCGGGATTGCGCGAAGGGTCGGACACTCGGACCGGCACGACCTCCGCGGCGCGGCTCCTGCTCCCGCGCGGGCCCAGCAATCTCCCCGCGGCGCTCACCTCGTTCATCGGCCGGAAGCGCGAAGCGGCCGAGATCCGGCGGCTCCTCGGCCAGGCCCGTCTGGTGACCCTCGCCGGACCCGGAGGGTGCGGCAAGACGCGACTGGCGATCCAGGTGGCCACGGACCTCCTCGTCGACATGCGCGACGGTTCGTGGCTGGTCGACCTGGCGCCGCTTCGCGATCCGACGCTGGTCGCGCAGCACATCGCGGCCGCGGCCGGAGTCCGCGAGGAATCGGGACGTCCTATCCTGGAGACCCTTTGCGAGGCGATCGGCGCGAAAGCGATGATGCTGGTGCTCGACAACTGCGAGCATCTGGTCGCCGGCTGCGCCTCCGCCGCGCGGATCCTCCTCGAAGGGTGCCCGCATCTTCGGGTGCTCGCCACCAGCCAGGAGCCGCTCGGTGCGCCCGGCGAGATCGTCTGGAGGATTCCGATGCTGGGGATCCCCGACCTCGGATCGGCGGGAGCGCGAACGCGCGAGGCGATCGGCCGCTACGAGGCCGTCCGCCTGTTTGTCGACCGGGCGCAGGGCGCGCAGCCGGGGTTTCAGCTCACCGAGCAGAATGCCGTGGCCATCGCGCAAATCTGCCGGCGCCTGGACGGCATCCCGCTGGCGATCGAGCTCGCCGCGGCGCGCATGAGGGTGCTCGCGCCCGACCAGATTCTCGCCCGTCTCGAGGATCGTTTCCGGCTCTTGACCGGCGGGAGCCGCACGGCGCTTCCGAAGCAGCAGACGCTTCGGGCGGCGGTCGACTGGTCCTACGACCTGCTTCCGCCCGAGGAGAAGACGCTCCTGAATCGCCTGAGCATTTTCGCGGGAGGGTTCACGCTCGAGGCCGTGGAGGCGGTCTGCGCCGGCGACCTGCTCGACGTGCTCGACGTGCTCGACAGGCTCTCGCACCTGGTCGACCGCTCGCTCGTGGTACCCGAGGAGACCCACGAGGGACAGGTCCGCTACCAGCTGTTGGAGACGATCCGCGAATACGGCCGGGAGAAGCTCTTCGCCGCCGGCGAGCGGGGCCAGCTTCAAGAGCGGCACGCGGCTTTCTTCCTCGCGCTGGCCGAGCAGGCGGAGCCCGAGCTGACCGGGCCGCGACAGGGAGCCTGGCTCGACCGTTTGGAACGGGAGCACGACAATCTCCGACTCGCGATCGCGCGCTTCGGCGAGGAGGCTCCGGACCTGCCGCGCGGGCTCCGCCTGGTCGGGGCGCTCTGGCGATTCTGGTGGGTGCGGGGAAACTGGGCCGAAGGGCGCGCGCGCCTCGCGGCGCTGCTCGATGCCGTGGGCGGCGAGGCGGCGCCGGAGCGGGTGAAAGCGCTGTACGCCGCGGCCGTGCTCGCCCGGGGCGAGGGCGACTACGCCGCGGCTCGGCGGACGCTGGATGAAGCGCTCTCGCTCGCGCGCGGGCGGGAGGACCGCTCCGCCGTGGCGCACATGCTCTTCGAGCTGGGGAACGTGGCCAATGACCAGGAGGACTACGGGGCCGCGCGGCCGCTCTACGAGGAGAGCCTGGCGCTCCGCCGGGAGATCGCGGACAAGAGGGGCGTCTCTGCCGCGCTTCATAACCTGGGCGTCGTGGCCGCCGCGCTCGGTGACTTCGCGGGCGCCGAGCAGCTCTACGGCGAAGCGCTCTCGCTTCACCGCGAGCTCGGGAATCGCGCGTGGGAGGCGGCCAGCCTGAACGGGCTCGGCGGCCTCGCGTTCTATCTCGGCGATCTCGCGACTTCGGGGAAGAGACACGAAGAGGCGCTCCCGGTGCAGCGCGAGCTCGGCGATTCCCGCGGGACGGCGTTTTCCCTCCGGGAGCTGGGGGAGGTGGCCACCGGGCTGGGGGATTACCCGGCCGCCCGGGCCCACCTCATGAACGCGCTCGCGATCTACAAGGAGCTGGGAGACCGGCAGGGGATCGCCTCGACGCTGGAGGGCGCGTCGGTGCTCGCGGCGGCCATGGGGCAGCCCGAGCGGGCGCTTCGTCTCTTCGGGGCGGCCTGCTCGCTGCGGACCACGATCCAGGCGCCCCTCTCGTCGCCCGACGAGAAGCGGATGGAGCATTTCCTCGACCTGGCTCGCAGCGCGCTCGGCGAGCGGGCGAAGCTCGCCACGGACGCCGGGAGGCAGCTCTCCCTGGACGAGGCCCTCGGGCTCGCGCTGGAGGGCGCATAAGTGCTTGCTATTCAATGATAAGTGATCTATTCTTTTCGACCGGTGTCCTCGGGGGAAGGACGCCATCCACTCCCAGCGATATCTCTACCCTCCGCAAGCTAAACGTCCGACAACTTTAGAAAGTGAGGCTGGCGATGTCGCGTCGTGCCCTGACCATCGCTTCGCTCATCGCGCTCGTGTGCGCGACCGGCGAAGCACTCGCGTCTCCCGCGGCGCCGGGCGACACCAGCTCGACCGTGACTCTGTTCGCGAATTTCGACGGCGATGTCGTCGGCGCCGCGCCGAATCTCGCGCTCCCCGGCGCTCCCACGGGTGATTTTCTGACGATCCACGAGGCGACAGGCACCGTTCTCGTCGACGCCTCTATCGACGGACTCACCATGGTGGCCCAGCTGAAGCAGCAGAGCGGCGTGGGCGGCGTGAGTCTGATCGCGTGGCCCGCGGCACCACCCCCGGGAACCGAGAAGGTGACGGTGGCATGGAGGTCGGTCGCGAAGGACGACAATCCGATCATCATCGTCGCCTGCTCCGTTCGGGGCTCCAACGGCAATGTGATCGCCTCGGTGGAGTACCAGCCCCACGGCAACCTCACGTGGAACTCGATCGCCGGGGCGAGCCAGAACCTTCCGCTGAACTACCGGCTGAACAAGAGCAACGCGTTCCGGATCGTCGTCGATCTGCTGTCGAAGCGCGTGAGCCTTTTCGTCGACGGCGCTGCGGTGAGCGGGTTCCAGAACGTTCCCTTCGCCCAGCCTGCTAGCGACGTGGCGCGGGTCTCGTTCGAGGCGCTCGGGACATCCCCGCAGACGTTCGCGATCGACGACGTCTTCGCGACGGCCTTCGTCCGGTCCCCCAACCTGACCCCGTCGGTCACGGCGCCGGCGGCGGTGAGCGGCGCCGAGAACGCGGCCATCTCCTTCACGGTGACCGCGGGCGACCCCGACGGCGAGCCGATCACGTCTCTGACGGCGTCGCCGCTTCCAGCGGGCGCCTCGTTCGCGGCCAACGGCTCGAGCACGTCCGGCACGTTCGCATGGACTCCCGACTTCACGCAGGCGGGATCCGCCAGCGTGACGTTCACGGCGACCAATTCATTGTCGGGAAGCGCGACGACCGCGATCGCGGTCGCGAACGTCGACCGCGCGCCGCTCGTTGCCGCACCTCCCTCGGCCGCCGTGGAGGAGCTCGGTCACATCGACCTCCCGGTCTCGGTATCCGATCCCGACGCGGATCCGATCACCGCGCTGACCGCCGACCTTTCCGGGCTTCCCGCCGGCCATGCCGCGACGTTTCTCACCGACACCGGCAACGCGTCGGGCACGCTCTCGTGGAGCCCGGCGATCGGCCAGGCCGGCGTCTACACGGTGACGTTCCGCGCGACTGCCGGCGGCGCCGTCTCCACCGCGTCGACGAATATCTTCGTCGCCGCGCTCGGGACCAGCGTCACGGGGCGCTTTGTCTGGACGCCTCAGCCGGGCAGCGAGGGAACCTACACGATCACTTTTGTCGCGACCGACCTGGGCGGCTCGAGTTCCCTGGACGTTCCGCTCACCGTTCTCCCGCCGACCGGCCTTCTCGCGGCTCCGGCGCCGGAGCGCGGCGCCGCGGCCCCGGGGGCGCTCGCGCCCGAGGCGCCCATGAAGGGGCCGGTGATTAGCGCGACTGGGTCGACGACCACGAAATCGGGGAGCACGATGACGCTCACCACGACAGCGACCTCGAGCACGAGTCTGCTCGCGGCCCGGCTCGCTCCGTCGCCAACGGCGTCGCGCGCGGCGGCCGCGGGGGTCATCACGATCACCGCCGATCTCTCCAGACTTCCTGCTGGGAATGACGCGGTCTTCATCGTCGACCAGGATCCCGTGATCAGCGCGCCGGCAGCGGTGGAGGCGGACGCCGGGGCGTTGCTGACGGTCCATGTCTCGTCCGGCGATCCCGACGGCGACGTGGTCGCGACATTCACAGCCGATCTCTCGGCTCTCCCGGCCGGCCACGACGCGGCGTTCACGACCAACGCGTCGCTCTCCTTCGGCACGCTGACGTGGACGCCGGCCACCGCCGACACGGGCAGCTATGCGGTGACGTTCCAGGCGACGAACCGCCTGGTCGGAACGGCGTCGACCACGATTCACGTGCGCCCGGCCGCGGCGACCCGGCTCTTCGTCATGTCGGGGAAGAAGCTGGTACTCGGCTCGGGAAAGCCATTCTTCTCGCTCCAGCTCGAGCCCGTGAACCGTTCGTTCGATCTGATGGACCTCGACTTGTCGTCGATCGTCATGATCTCCCAGGGGACCGGGGCGGTGTCCCAGATCGGCGCTTCGAATCAGAAGCAGGTGGTCATCGGGGACCGGGATAACAACCTGATCCCGGACGTGACGGTTTCCTTCGCGAAGGCTGACCTGCGAAACCTGTTCAGCCTGCTGCGCGGCAACGTGACCGTCACGGTGAGCGTCGAGGGGAATCTCATGACGGGTGGCCGCTTCCGGGGCACGCTCGCCATCGACATCAACGTCGGCGGCGGGAAGCTCGCGGCGTCCGTCATACCGAATCCGCTGAATCCGGAGGGCACGCTCCGCTTCATGACGACGCGGCCCGGCGTGGCTCGCGTGCGGCTTTACGACGCGGCGGGGCGGCTCGTTCGGGAGCTTCTGCCCAGCGCCTACGTCGGCGCGGGGGAACACACGGTGACGATCCGTGCGGAGGATGGGGCGGGGCGCCGCCTCGCCTCGGGCGTGTACTTCTTCCGGGTCGACGCGCCCGAGGGATCCAGCGTCGGCCGGATCGCGGTCCTCAAGTAAGAGCGCGATAGCCGCCCGCCAGGCTAGAGGATCCGCTTCCCGAACAGGCTGAGCGCCAGCTCGACCGCGAGCGCGCCCGTGGAATTGCGCGTGTCGAGGACCGGATTCACTTCGACGAAGTCGACCCCGATGACGGCGCCGCTCTCGTAGAGCAGCTCCATGGCCAGGTGCGCCTCGCGGTAGTTGATGCCGCCCGGGACCGGCGTGCCGATGCCGGGAGCGTCTTCGGGGTCGAGCACGTCCATGTCGAACGAGAGGTGGATCCCGGCCGTGCCGTCCGACGCG
>JANLXD010000451.1:0-1686 GCA_031364935.1 Candidatus Eiseniibacteriota bacterium | reverse complement strand
CGGGTCCGGACCTCGTCCTCGTCCTCCACGTCCACCACGAACACGCGCGTGGACTCCCCCACCTGCGGCGCCGCCAGCCCGACCCCTTTCTCGCGATACATCACGTCGAAGAGATCGGCGACCAAGGCCGGAAGAGAGGCGTCGAACCTCGCCACGGGAGCGGCCTTCGTGCGAAGGACCGGATCGCCGTAGAACCGGAGGGCGCGAGGCATCTCAGCCGCTCCGCTCCACGACCTGCACGATCGACTGCTTCGAGAATTCCATCTTCACGTCGTCCGCCACCTTGAGGACCACCACGTCGTCCTTCGCTCCCTTGCCGATCACGGTGCCGTAGAGGCCGCCCGACGTGAGCACGCGGTCCCCTTTCTTGATCGAGGAGAGCATCGACTCGGTCTCCTTCTGCTTCCGCTGCTGGGGGCGGATGATCAGGAAGTAGAAGATGCCGACCGTGATCGCCAGGATCGAGACCATGTGCAGCATCTGATCGGCCTGGGTCGGAGCGCCCGCGGGCGCGGCGGCTTGCGCGAAAGCGACATCCAGCATGAATTCTCCTCTGCCTACCGGGGGGAGCGCGCGCCCGGATCATCCCGATAGCGGCGCCGAAACTGCTGACCGAACGCATCGAAGGCGCCGCGATCGATCGCCTCGCGCGCCTCGGCCATCAGTGTCTGGTAAAACGTGACGTTGTGCAAGGTCAGCATTCGGTGCGCCAGGATCTCCCCCGCCTGGTGCAGGTGGCGCAGATAGGCTCGGGTGAAACGCGCGCACGCCTCGCACGCGCAGCGCGGATCCAGGGGCAGGGGGGAGCGCGTGTGCTCGGCGTTTCGGATGTTGAGCGGGCCGGCCGACGTGAAGACCATCCCGTTCCGCGCGTTCCGCGTGGGGAGCACGCAGTCGAACAGGTCGACGCCCTGCGCGATCCCGTCCAGGAGATCCTCGGGGAGGCCCATTCCCATGAGGTAGCGCGGCCGATCCACCGGGAGCGCCTCGTTCGCGGCGCGCGCGGCCGCCCACGTCTCCTTCTTCTCCTCGCCCAGGGAAAGCCCCCCCAGCGCGAAACCGTCGGACGGAAGCCGCGATGTGCGCTCCGCCATCTCCGCGCGGAGCGCCGGATCGCCGCCCCCCTGCACGATGGCAAAGCGGAGCTGCGGGAGGCCAGACGGCGTGGTCAGCCCCTCGGCGCGGGCGAGCGACCGCTCGGTCCAGCGCAGCGTGCGCTCGGCCGCTTCGCGCACTTGCTCCTCCGGAGCGGGGAGCGGAACCGCATGATCCAGGGTCATCGCGATGTCGGGACCCAGATCGGCCTGGATCTCCATCGCTCGCTCGGGGGAGAGGAACTCGGCGCGTCCGTCCAGATGCGAGCGGAAGGCGACTCCCTCTTCGGTGATCCCCACGCGGTCCTTGAGGCTCACGACCTGGTAGCCGCCGCTGTCGGTGAGGATCGCCCCGTCCCAGCCCATGAACGAGTGGAGGCCGCCCAGCTCGCGGACCAGGTCGGAGCCCGGGCGGAGCATCAGGTGATAGGTGTTCGCGAGGAGAATCTGCGTGCCCGCCGCCCGGATCTCGTCGGGAGAGAGCCCCTTCACGCTCCCCGAGGTTCCCACCGGCATGAAGGCCGGCGTCCGGACCACTCCGTGCGCGGTCGCGAGGAGCCCGGCGCGCGGGGTGGCAGCGGCGCCGGCCAGG
>JANLXD010000448.1:0-1664 GCA_031364935.1 Candidatus Eiseniibacteriota bacterium | reverse complement strand
CGAGCTGGTGCGCCGCGGAGGTGACTGGGTCGTGACGCGGGTACGGCACGGATGAACACCACGCCGCGCCCACCCGGCCCCAGTCCGGGCGAGGTCTGGATCCGGTTCGCCGTGATCGCGGCGGCGGCTTCCGTCGTCGTCGCCGCCGGCTGCTCCTCGGTCGGCAAGTTGAGCGGCGTGATCCAGACCGTCTCCCCCCCTTCGGCCGAAGACAGCCTCCCCCGCACCTTGGTCCGCACTTCGAATGAGACCAAATCCCGGGTGGAGGGATCGCTCCCGCTCTGGTCGCTCTTCACCAGCGATACCTTGATCGGGTTCATCCCCGGCACCGGCGATTCGACGCGGCGGTACCTGGGCCGGCTGGTCCGTGGCTACACCGCCGACACGGTGAACATCCTTCTCTGCGGCGACAATCGCCCCGCCTATCGCACCACGCGGCTCAAGGTGGACTTCCTCAAGGTGGAGCACATTTTCTCGCTCAACCCGATCAACATCGCGCGCGGCCTTCTCGCGATCCCGGTTGTCCTGGCGAAGGGCCTCTATCCGGACCTGGCGCTGGTGCGCGACATCCCCGACGTGATCCGGAAGCATCCGGTCTGGGGGCTCGAGAAGCAGGTCAACGCGGCGATCGGGGCGAAGCTGGACTCGCTGGAGGCGTCGAGACAGCAGGTCGCGCTCATCATCAACACGGGAGATCTGGTGAAGGATGGCCGCATCCCGGACCAGTGGAAGCGGTTCCTCGCCCTCATTCGCCCGCTGTCCTCGCGGGTCCCCTACTTCCCCATCGCGGGAAATCACGAGCGGACCGACACACCCGAGGGGGTCGCGAACTGGCGGGCCGCCACGGGGCTGCCCGCGACCGGCGACCGGCTCTACTACTGCTTCGATTCGGCCGACGGCTGGGTGCGCTTCCTCGCGCTGGACTCCAACCCCATGACCGACCCCGCCAACCACTGGCCGCGCGACGTCGAGATCAAGTACTCCGACGAGCAGATCGACTGGCTGGTGGCGCGAATTCAGGAGCACCGGGGGCCGGCGTTCGTCTTCATGCACCATCCGCCGTTCTCCAGCGGATTCCACCGCGTGGAGTGGCAGAGCGACGCCGTCCTCCAAGAGCGGCGCGAGCGCATGGTGCGTGCTCTCAAGGAGAATGGAATCGGGATCCTGGCTTCGGGGCACGAGCACGCCTACGAGCGCGCGCTGATGACCTGGCCGGACGGAGTGCTGATCAACATCGTGACGGGCGGGGCCGGCTCGCCGCTGCACAACATCCCGCCTCCCGACCAGAGCGCGAAGCTCTTCGCCGAGTACAAGGTGGCCGGGGGCGTGTTCAAGCCCGAGAACGTCTTTACCGGAGAGTTCTTCCATTTCGTTCACCTCCGTCTGTGGTTCGGCGGAGGCGATTTCACTACCTACGAGGTGCAGGAGGACGGGAGCGTGCGCCTGGCCGACCATGTGCAGGTGGACCTGAAGCGCTACGGAGTGCCGAAGATCGACCAGCACAAAATTCCGCTGGCTCCCCAGATGTTTAACCAGCCGCCGCCGATGGAGGAGAACAAGGCGGCCAAGAAGATCGCCACCCGGACCAGCACCGATTCCACCTCGGCCGCCAAGACCGTGAAGTCCACGCCGGCTCCCAGCCGCGCGAAGACTCAGGTCCGCCC
>JANLXD010000440.1:0-7282 GCA_031364935.1 Candidatus Eiseniibacteriota bacterium | reverse complement strand
CTCGCGGAAGCGCCCCTCCCGGATCATCTCCTCGAGCACGCGGTTGGTCGCGGCCAGGATGCGGACGTCGGCGCGGCGCATCTCTTCCCCGCCCACGCGGACGTAGATGTGATCTTGGAGAAAGCGGAGCAGCTTCACCTGGATGCTCGGCGGCAGCTCGCCGATCTCGTCCAGGAAGACCGTCCCGCCGTCCGCCATCTCGAAGCGCCCCGGCTTCGTGCGGATCGCGCCCGTGAAGGCGCCCCGCTCGTGGCCGAACAGCTCCGATTCGAGGAGGGTCTCGGGGAGGGCGCCGCAGTTCACGGGGATGAAGGGCGCCTCGGACCGATGGCTGGCCGCGTGGATCGCCTGCGCGTAGACCTCCTTCCCGGTTCCGCTCTCCCCCGAAAGGAGCACGCTCGCGTCCGTGGTCGCCACCCGCTGGGCCAGGTTCAGCGCCTCGCGCATGGCGGGGCTCTGCCCCACGATCGTGTCGAAGCGATGGAGGTGGATCTGCTGCTGCAGGCTTTCGATCCGGCCCCGCAGCACCGTCGACTCCTGCCGGAGCTTCCGGTGATCCAGCACCTGCCGCACGCGGACCGGCAGCTCCTCCAGGATGTTGTCCTTGAGGATGTAGTCGGCGGCCCCCTCCTTCATCATCTGCACCGCCTCCCGGGCATCGCCGAAGGCGGTCATCAAGATGACGTCGGGCTGGCTGGGGAGGGTCCGCGCGTGCCGGAAGACCTCGGCGCCGCTGGCGCCGGGCATCCGCATGTCGGAGATGACCAGGTCGAAGGGACGGGCCTGCAGCTCGTGTATGGCCGCGTCCCCACCCAGGGCGACCGCGACCTCGTAGCCCACTTCGGACAGGGTCGTTTCGATCAGCCGGCAGAGGTTCTCTTTGTCTTCGGCGACCAGGATGCGTTCTATTATGCGTTCCGCCATCAGCTATAAGCTCTCGGCCGGCAGTCGAATTTCGAACAGGGCGCCCCCCGCTGGGGCGCTCCCAACTGTAACCGATCCGCCGTGCTCGGTGACGATTCGATCCACGAACGCGAGGCCGAGGCCCGTCCCCGTGGCCCGGGTTGTGAAGAACGGCTCGAAGATCTTGGTGCGGATCCCCTTGGGTACGCCGGGGCCTGTATCTTCAAACATGATGCGGGCTTCTCCTCTTTTGCCCTGTACTTTGACGCGCAGGATGCCGCCCGACGGCATGACGTCGCGCGCGTTCAGGGCCAGGTTCAGAAAAACGTGGTGCAACGCGTGGGGGTCCCCCTCCATCGACATCTGCGGCGCCTCCCAGTCGTATTCGACAGTGACCTTGGAGCGGTCCAGCTCGACCCGGAGGATCTCCAACGAGCGGTCCAGCACCGGCTTGAGCTCGAAGACGACGTCTTCCCCCTTGGGGCGGCGGGACAGGTCGAGGAAGGTCTGAACCACCGTCCCCATCCGCCCCACCTCTTCATCGATCATCGCCAATAACTCCGCCCGCTGCGCCTGGTTCAGGTTTTCGTGCTTCTGGAGACGCTGAGAGGCGCCTCGAAGGACGGCGAGGGGGTTCCGGATCTCATGGGCGACCCCGGCCGCCACCTGCCCGACCGAGGCGAGCAGGTCGGTGTGCCGGAGGTTGGCCTCGATCCGGTTCAAGTGTCCCACCATGCGGACGTAGCCCAGCCCGATCACCACGATCAGGACCGAGGCGAGGACGGCCGCGACCAGGAGCGAAGTGCGGATCGCCTCGAGCGGCCGGTAGGCGCTGGATCCCCCTTCGACCACCACGGCACCCACGACCCCGCCCTCGTCGTCCACGACAGGGGCGTAGCCGGAGCGGAGGTACTGCCGGTCCTTCTCGTAGAGCGGAGAGTGGGCGGCTTCCCCGATGTAGGCCCGCGTCAGCGCCGCGCGGTCCAGCGTGAGCACGTCCCGCTCGAAGCTGAACGGCTCCTTGAGCCGGAGCAGGACCCGCGAGTTGAGGTCGAGGAGAAGGACGTTCGAGGCCTCGGCGCCCTCGGCGAGCCGACGCCACGATTCGCGAACCCGGTCGGAGGCTTCGATCGCATCCATCTGGACCACGAAGTCGGAGACCGAATCGACCACTGCGGCCGCGGAATCGCGCACGGCCGCCGTGAGCGCGCGCACGTGCTCCGGGCGGACGAGCAGCGCCGCGATCTGGGCGGTGCCTTCGAGGCGCTTTCCCAGCTCGACGTCGAGAAGCTTGCGGGACGTGCGGATGGAGTAGAAGACGGTGCCGTTGATGACCAGCACCAGGAGCCCGATGAAGACCAGCGTCCAGAAGACCCGGGGCCTGGTCCGCTGGCGCTCCAGAAAGAACGTCATGCGTGCGCCGGGCCGCCGCGCGACAACGCGGCCGTCCGCTTCCTCTCAGGGTCGTGCGCCGGGGCGGCGTGTGCTAGGTTGGTCACTCGAACCCATGATACGGCATCCGCTCATCGTGACGGCCGCCCTGGGCGCGGCCGCCGGCGCGCTGGGCGGGATGATGGGAGTGGGCGGGGGATTTCTCCTCGTGCCGCTCCTCGTGCACGTGATGCATGAGCCGCAGCACGACGCGCAGGCGGCCTCCTTGGCGTTCATCATCGCGACCGCCGCGGTGGCGGTGGCGCCGTACCTCGCGAATGAGCGCCTCGACTGGCGGCTCGCGGCCGCCCTGGCGGCGGGAGCGCTGCCGGGCGTGATCTGGGGGGCACGGGTCTCGCGGCGCGTCTCCGCGACCTGGCTCCGGCGCGCGTTCGGCGTGGCGGTGCTCGCGACCGCGCTCCGGCTTTTGGTCGCGCCGCCGGTTTTATCCGGCGCGCCGGCCCCCTGGGGCTGGCCGGCGGAGGCCGGTCTGGGCCTGACGGTCGGGTTTCTCGCGGGGCTTCTCGGTCTCGGAGGCGGCACCATTCTGGTCCCGGCCCTCGTGCTCATGCAGCGGATCCCCCAGCACGTGGCGCAGGGAGTGTCGCTCCTGCTGATCATCCCCGTGGGGATCGCCGGGGCGGCGACGCACGCCCGCTCGGGCTCGCTTCCGCGGCGGCTCCTCCCGGGTCTTCTGCTGGGCGGCGCGGCCGGCGGACTCGCGGGGGGACTTCTCGCGCAGCGAATCGAGGGACCCTCGCTCTCCCGGATATTCGCGCTCTTTTTGCTCGTGGTCTCGTTCCAGATGATCCTGGCCCGTCCTCGCAGCGAGGGGGCCCCGACGCCGATCCCTGGAGGTTCGTGATGATTCGCGCCCTGCTCTTGGTCCTCTCCATCGCCGCCCTCTTCCAGGCGCCGCGCGCCGGCGCGGCGGACACGCCGGCCACTTCCCTGAGCGGCGGCGCCGCGGTCACGGTCGGCGAGGACCGCGAGCGGTCGCGGTTCGACGCGCTCCTCGAGAAGGCGACACGCGAGCGCTACGAGTGGAACCCGTCGCTCGCCACGTTCATGGGGGTCCACGACTACGACGCGAAGCTGGAGAACACGACGAAGGCCGCCATCCAGGCCGAGGCCGATCGGGTCCGGCGGCAGATGCGCGAGCTGGCCGCGATCAACCGCGCCAAGCTGGGCTTTGACCGTCGGGTCGACTACGACCTTTTCGAAAATGACTTGAAGGGTCGCCTCTACCGCCTGACCGAGCTTCGGGACTGGGAGAAGGACCCGAGCGGGTACGGCTACGGCTGGTCGATCGAGAGCCTGATCGCGCGGAACTTCGCGCCGGCCGAGGAGCGGCTCAAGTCGGTGATTTCGCGGCTCCGCCAGGTGCCGCGCCAGCTCGGAAACGGGCGCGCGAACTTGAAAAATCCAAACAAGCTCATCGCCGAATTCGCCGCCGAGGACTTCGAGGGGATGATCGGGTATCTCGACAAGGACGTGCCGGCGGCTTTCGCCTCGGTGAAGGACCCGGCGCTCTGGCGGCAGTACGACGCCGCGAAGACCCAGGCGCAGCTCGCCACGCGCTCGTACGTGAAGTGGATCAAGGAAGACCTTCTGCCCCGGAGCCGCGGAAGCTACGTCCTGGGCGAAGACGCGTACCGGAAGCGGCTCCATTACGAGGAGATGATCGACCTTCCGCTCGACACGCTCCTCGCGATCGGCTCGCGGGAGCTCTCCCGGCTGGAGGCGCGCTACGCGGACGCCGCCTCCCGCATCGCGCCCGGGGCGCCGCTCGATTCGGTGATCGCGATGATGCGCCGCGACCATCCGACCCGCGAAGGTCTCCTGGACGAAGTGCGGGCGCTGCTCGGCGACCTGCGCGACTACTGCGTCACCTCCAAGTTCATCGCCATTCCCTCGACCACGCCGCTCACCGTGCGACCCACGCCGGACTACGCCGCCAGCCGCTCCTTTGCTTCGTTCGACGGGCCGGGTCCGATGGAGACCAAGGCGCGCGACTCCTACTACAACGTCACCATGCCGGGCGCCGGCTGGGATTCCGCGCGCGTCGAGCAGCACCTCCAGGGCTACAGCCGCTGGAGCCTTCCGTCGGTTTCCATCCACGAGTGCTACCCGGGCCACTACGTCCACTCGCTCTATATGACGCAGGCGCCCTCCCTCGCGCGAAAGACGATGTGGGCCAGCTCGTTCGGAGAAGGATGGGGGCTCTACACCGAAGAGGCGCTGTTCGACCACGGCTACGCTCGAGGCGACGCGAGGAAGGAGTTCGGGATGCTCCGGTGGGCGCTCGTCCGTTCCTGCCGGCTCCAGGCGGGGATCCGCGTCCACACGCGCGGGATGACGATGGAGGAGGCGACCCAGCTCTTCATGGACCACGCGCACATGGAGCGCTCCAACGCGGAGCGCGAGGCCCATCGCGCGGCCTTCGATCCGCTCTACGTCGTCTACACGATCGGGGCCATGCAGATCCGGAAGCTCCGCGACGACGTGCGGGCCAAGGAAGGGCCGGCGTTCGACCTGGCGCGCTTCCACGCGAGGCTCCTGTCGCAGGGCTCGCTCCCGGTCGTGCTCCTCCGGCGCGTCCTGCTCCAGGAAGAGGGGCCGTCGCTATAAAGGCGATGCCCCAACCGCCCGCTTCGCCGCCGTCCTCCGCGCCGGCGCTTCTGCTCGCGCTCGGAAACTCTTCGCCGGCGTGGACGATTCCCGATGCCGAGGTCGAGTCGCTGCGCCGCGACTTCCCCGGCGTCCGGGTGATCGACGCGCGGGATCCGGCGCGCGTGGAGGCGGCCGTGGCGGACTCGGAGATCCTCTTCTCCTGGGCGCTCGGCGAGGAGGTCTTCGCGAAGGCGCGCTCGCTCCGCTGGCTCCATTCCCCGGCGGCCGGCGTGGGCTCGTACCTCACGCCAACGGTGCGCGCCCGCAAGCCGCTCCTCACCAATTCGCGCGGCGTCCACGCCATCCCCATCGCCGAGCACGTGATGGGGATGCTGATCGACCTGGCCCGCGGCTTCTCCCGCGCGGCGCGCGAGCAGGCGGCGGGCGCGATGATGCGCGAGCAGTGGTGGGAGGAGGAGCACGTTCCCCGGGAGCTCTGGGGGAAGACGCTGGGCCTCTACGGCTACGGACTGATCGCGCGGGAGACGGCGCGGCGAGCCGCCGCGTTCGGGATGCGGCTCGTGGCGCTGAAGCGGGATCCCGCCCGGCCGAAGCCCTGGGAGCCGGAGCTGCTCCGCACCCTGGGGCTGCCGCCCGAGGAGCCCGCGCTCGCGGCGCTCTACGGCCCGGACGATTTCGCCCGCTTCCTCGAGGAATCGGACGCGGTGGTGATCAGCGCCGCCCTCACCCCGGAGACCGAGGGGAAGTTCGACGCCCGCGCGCTCGCGCGGATGCGTCCCGGCTCGTGGCTGGTGAACGTGGCGCGGGGAAAGATCGTCCGCGAGGAGGAGCTGATCGCGGCGCTCCAAGCGGGGCGCCCCGCGGCGGCCGCGCTCGACGTCTTCGAGCGCGAGCCCTTGCCCCGGGAGAGCGGCCTCTATAGGCTCGACAACGTGACCCTGACGCCTCACGTCTCCGGGCTCTCGACGGGCTACTGGCCGCGGGCCATGTCGCTCTTCCGGGCCAATCTCGAGCGGTACCTTCGCGGAGAGCCGCTTCTGAACCGCGTCGACATGGATCGGGGATACTGACCGGCGCGCGCCGCCGCTCCGCGCCGCCCGGAGGGAACATGCCCAGACCGCTCATCGGAATCACGCCGAACGTGCGCGACACCAAAACGACGCGCGGGACCGAGCACGTGGTCCTCACGGCCTACGTGACGATGATCGAGCAGGCGGGGGCGCTCCCCATGATCGTGCCGGCGGTGAAGAGCCTGGAGGAGGCGCGCGAGGTGCTCGCGCGGCTGGACGGGCTCTTGTTGACGGGCGGGAAAGACATCAATCCGCGGGAGTACGGTCAGACGCCGCGCCATCCCGACCGGCTCGCCACGCCCGAGCGGATCGCCTCCGATCTCGCCTATGCGCACGGGGCCATGGAAGCGGACCTCCCGGCGCTCGGGGTCTGCCTGGGGATCCAGGTGATGAACGTGGCGGACCGGGGATCCTTGTTCCAGCATCTGCCCGAGGATCTACCCGGGGCGCTGGGGCACGAGGACGACGACGCGGGCAAATCCCCCGATCACGAGATCGCGATCGAGCCCGGGACCAAGCTCCACGCGCTCCTCGGCGTGGAGAAAGCCACGGTGAATTCCTACCACCACCAGTCGATCGCGCAGGTCGCGCCCGGCTGGCGGCTCGCGGCCCGCGCCCCGGACGGCGTGATCGAGGCGATCGAGCGCCCGGACCGCTTCTTCTGCCTGGGCGTCCAGTGGCACCCCGAGCGGATGCTCGGATCGGAGATTACGCGGCGGCTCGCCGGCGCGCTCGTGGACGCCGCGCGGGGCGCTTCTTCCCCGTCCAGCCGAAGCGCTTCCGGATCGCCATGATCTGATCCAGGTGGTTCTCGTCGTGCCCCGCGATCAGCTCCAGCGTGCGGCGCACGCTCTCGCGTCCCCGCTCCGAGTGCATCCCGTACCGGCTCCACCACGCCCGCGGCACCCCCGTCACCAGATCGAGATTTACCTCGCGCAGAAGGCGGATCTGCGCCAGGAGCCGGGGCACGCTGGCGCGTCCTCGGCTCAGGGTCTCCGTCCACCGTGCCTGGTCGTACGCCTGGATCGGCATCCCCGGCTGCGCGAGCGCCATCCGGTAGCGGTAGCCGTAGACCACCTCGGTGTCGAGCAGGTGGCCCAGGATCTCGGCGATCGACCACTTGCCGGGCGACGGGCGGCGTAGGAGCTGTGCGCGCGTGAGCCCGCGCACCGCGCGCTCCAGCCTCCCCGGCGCGGCCCGCATGACCCGGATCGGCTCCCGCCGGGCGCGGTAGCGGTCGATCT
>JANLXD010000414.1:0-3495 GCA_031364935.1 Candidatus Eiseniibacteriota bacterium | reverse complement strand
CTCGGCGACGATCACCGCTCCCTCGCGGGCGCGCACCGTGAGCGCGCCGATCAGGGCGTTCCGCTTGGCGGTGCGGTTCATCCGCACGGAATAGTCGCGCGGCTTGGGACCGAACGCGACGCCGCCGCCCGGCCAGAGCGGAGAGGTGTTCGAGCCCGCGCGGGCGCGGCCCGTCCCCTTCTGCTTCCATGGCTTCCGCCCGCCGCCGCTCACCATGGCGCGGTTCTTGGTGGACGCGGTGCCCTGGCGCTGGTTCTGGAGGTAGATGTTGACCGCCTCCCAGATCAGGTGCTCGTTCACCTCGCCATCGAAAAGCGCGGCGGGGAGATCGATCGAGCCCATCTCCTTGCCGTCCGTTCCATATCTGCGCGCGGTGGCCATGTCGTTATGCGTTCCCCGAGGCGCCGGTACCGACCGCGCTCAGAATGAGGACCGTTCCGTTCGGAGCGCCGGGCACCGAGCCCCGCACCCAGAGGAGGTTCTGGTCGGCGTCGATCCCGATCACGTCCAGGTTCTTCACCGTGACACGCTCGCCGCCCATGCGTCCCGGCAGCCGCTTCCCCTTGATGACGCGGCTGGGGTACGCGGAGGCGCCGATGGAGCCGGGCTGCTTGTGCGTCGTGACGCCGTGCGTCTCGCGCCCCGCCGTGAAGTGGTGTCGCCGCACCACGCCCGCGAACCCGCGTCCCTTGGAAACGCCGATGACGTCCACCTTGGTGCCCGCCGGAAAGAGCGCGACCGTGAGCTCTTGCCCCGGCTGATACGCCGCCGGATCGTCCACCCGGATCTCCCGAAGGACGCGCGTGCTCTCGGCGCCGCCGTGCTTCTTCAAGTGGCCCTTGAGCGCGCTGGTCATCCGCGTCGCCCGGCGCGTGCCGAACGCGATCTGGATCGCCGCGTAGCCGTCCTTCTCGGGCGTCTTCACCTGCGCGACCGTGCAGGGGCCGGCGGTGAACAGCGTGACGGGCACGACGCGTCCCTTATCGTCGTAGATCTGCGTCATTCCCACTTTTTTCGCGAGCAGTCCGCTCATGGTCGTTTCCTTCGGCGGCGGGGACCCGCGGGCCCCCGTGGCCTCAGATCTTGATCTCGATGTCGACCCCCGCCGGCAGGTCGAGCTTCTGCAGCGCGTCGACGGTCTGCGGCGTGGGCTTCATGATGTCGATGAGCCGCTTGTGGACCCGGATCTCGAACTGCTCCCGGGATTTCTTGTCCACGTGCGGCGAGCGGAGAACCGTGTATACCGTCCGCGCGGTCGGCAACGGAATGGGTCCGGCCGTGCGCGCGCCGGTCCTCTTCGCCGTGGCGACGATCTCGCCGGCGGATTTGTCCAGGATCGCGTGGTCGTACGACCGGAGGCGGATCCGAATGCGCTGTCCCTGTGCGGTTCCGGCCATCCGTTACTCCAAGATCTCCGCGACCACGCCGGCGCCGACAGTGCGGCCGCCCTCGCGGATCGCGAAGCGAAGCTCTTTCTCCATCGCGATCGGCGTGATCAGCTCCACCGACATCTCCACGTTGTCCCCCGGCATCACCATCTCCCGTCCCTCCGGCAGCGTCGCCACTCCCGTCACGTCCGTCGTCCGGAAGTAAAACTGCGGCCGGTACCCGTTGAAGAACGGCGTGTGCCGCCCCCCCTCTTCCTTCGTCAGCACGTACGCCGAACCCTTGAACTTCTTGTGCGGCGTCACGCTCTTCGGAGCCGCCAGCACCATCCCGCGCTCCAAATCCTCTTTATTGATCCCGCGAAGCAACAGGCCCACGTTGTCCCCGGCCTGTGCCTCGTCCAATAGCTTTCGGAACATCTCCACGCCCGTCACCACCGACTCCCGCGTCTCCCGGAGTCCGACGATCTCCACCTTGTCCCCCACCTTGATCTTCCCCCGCTCCACCCGCCCCGTCCCCACCGTCCCGCGGCCCGAGATCGAGAACACGTCCTCGATCGGCATCAAGAACGGCTTGTCCACCGCGCGCTCCGGCGTCGGAATGTACGAATCCACCGCGTCCATCAGCTGCAAGATCGCCTCGTTCGCCTTCGCGTCCTTCCCCAACCCGTCCATCGCCTGCTTCGCCGACCCCCGAATCACCGGAATGTCGTCCCCCGGGAATTCGTACTTCTTCAAAAGCTCCCGGATCTCCAACTCCACCAGATCCAACAGCTCCGGATCGTCCACCATGTCGCACTTGTTCATGAACACCACGATGTACGGCACGCCCACCTGCCGCGCGAGCAGCACGTGCTCCCGCGTCTGAGGCATCGGGCCGTCGGCCGCCGACACCACCAAAATCCCCCCGTCCATCTGCGCGGCTCCCGTGATCATGTTCTTCACGTAGTCCGCGTGGCCCGGGCAGTCCACGTGCGCGTAGTGGCGCTTGTCCGTCTCGTACTCCACGTGCGCCGTCGCGATCGTGATCCCCCGCTCCCGCTCTTCCGGCGCGTTGTCGATCGAACCGTAGTCGCGAACCGCGATCTTCGGATTCTTCTGCGACAACACCATCGTGATCGCCGCCGTCAACGTCGTCTTCCCGTGATCCACGTGGCCTATCGTTCCCACGTTCACGTGAGGCTTCGTCCGCTCGTACTTCTGCTTCGCCATCGCTCAGAACCCTCCGATTGCCCGAACCAGCATCCCGTGGGCGGGGGTCAGCTGCCTTTCACCTTCGCGATGATCTGCTCCGCCATCGCCGAAGGCATTTCCTCGTATCGCGAGAACTGCATCGAGTAAACCGCACGGCCCTGCGTGATCGAGCGGAGCCGCGTCGAATAGCCGAACATCTCCGAGAGCGGGACCGACGAGGCGACCACGCGCGCGTCGGAGCGCTGGAACATGCCCCCGATCCGGCCGCGGCGGCTGCTCAGATCGCCGATCACGTCCCCCATGTACTCCTCGGGGACGACCACTTCGACGTCCATGATCGGCTCGAGCAGCTTGGGGTGCGCCTTGGCGGCCGCCTCCTTGAACGCCATCGAGCCGCAGATCTTGAACGCCATTTCCGAGGAGTCGACCTCGTGGTACTGGCCGTCGGTCAAGGTCACCTTGATGTCCACGACCGGGTACCCCGCCATGATGCCGTTCTCCATGGCTTCGAGGATGCCGCGCTCGACCGAGGGGATGTACTCCCGCGGGATCGAGCCGCCCTTGATCGCGTTCTCCCAGACGAACCCGCCGCCCGGCGGCATCGGCTCGAGCGTGAGGGAGACGTCCGCGAACTGGCCGCGGCCGCCCGTCTGGCGCGCGAAGCGCGTGCGCTGCTCGACGAGGCGCGACACCGTTTCCTTGTACGCGACCTGGGGCTTCCCGATGTTCGCCTGCACGTTGAACTCGCGCACCATGCGGTCCACCAGGATTTCCAGGTGCAGCTCGCCCATGCCCGAGATCAGGGTCTGGCCCGAGTCCTCGTCGGTCTTCACGCGAAAGGTCGGATCTTCGTCCGACAGCTTCGCGAGCGCGGTGGCCATGCGCTCCTCGTCCGACTTGGTCTTGGGCTCGATGG
>JANLXD010000399.1:0-5266 GCA_031364935.1 Candidatus Eiseniibacteriota bacterium | reverse complement strand
GCCTCGACCGTTTTATAATCTGAAAAAACTTCAGAATCATATTCCAAATCTGTTTTTATAATTTTTTTATCTCTTATGAATTCGCGCCGGACCGTCCGGACGGAGCTGAACGTCTTCGAGACGTTCCGCCCCGAGCTGGGCGCCGCCGTCCGGCGCTCGCGCGACGTCTTTCTGGCGAACATCGATCCCGTCCTCCAGCGGAGCGTGCTGTCGCAGCTCGCCAGTCCGCGGCTGGTGCTGGCCGACACCATGAACTACTGGATCGTGAACAAGCGCGAGGAGCTCCTCCGGACCCTCAAAGACGTCCGGATCCTCCTCATCAACGAGGAGGAGGCGCGGCAGCTCACGGGAGAGCCCCTGGCCCACCGGGCCGCGCGGGCCATCCTCACGCTCGGGCCGGAGACGGTGGTCGTGAAAATGGGGGAGCACGGGGCGTTTCTCCTGAGCCGCGGCGAGTACTTCACCTGCCCGGCGTTCCCGACGGAATCGGTGGTCGACCCCACCGGGGCGGGCGACACCTTCGCGGGAGGGTTCATGGGCGCGCTCTCGCGCATGGGCCGGACCACCAACGAGAATCTCCGCCGCTCCGTCGTCTATGGGTGCGTCCTCGCCTCGTTCGCGGTCGAGGAGTTTGGCGTGCGCGCCCTCCTGCGCGTGGAGCGGGCCGAAGTGCTGCGGCGCGCCGAGGCGCTCACGGCCATGACGCGCGTGAGCCTCGACAACACCGCGCGCGTCCTCCGGTGACGCGGCGCGCGCCGCCGTTCGACGGCGACGGCGCGTCGACGCTCCTCCGATTCTTCCAGCCTTCCGGCGAGCGCTCGCGCGTCCCGCCGCGGCGTCGGTTATGCCTTTGCTCGGCAGCCTCGTGCTGGCACACTGATTGCGAATCGCCATCTTCTTTCACCGCCAATCGATTCGCGCGCGAGGTCCTCCGATGCCCGTGACGACGTCGCTTTCACCCGGACCGCCGTTCCTCCGGACGCGCTCGTTGTTCGCGCGCGTCGCGCGCTTCGTCGCTCCGTCCTTCGTGGCCGCCCTGCCGGTGCTCCTCGCGCTCTTCGGCGGCTCCGAGGTGAAGCAGATGCGCCCGGACACCCTCGGCGTCGCGGTCTGGTTCGTGTTGCTCGTCATCGCCGAGTCGCACCCGGTCCCGCTGCCGCGCGGCGGCACCATCACGATCGCGTCGGTGCTCGACATCGGAGCCATTCTTCTCTTTGGACCGTGGGTCGCCGGAGCGCTCGATCTCGTCACCGCGATCCCGGCCCAGCTGATCCTATTGAGGGAGCGCCCGATGATGGCGGTGCTGAACGGCGGCATCTACGCCTCGACGACCATTCTGGCGGGGTGCGCGTATCTGGCGGCGGGCGGCGGCCTGGGCGCGCCGACCCCAGGCGACTACTTTCCGATCCTCCTCGCGGGCTCTCTCTATTACGCCGTCAACACCGGATGGGTGAGTCTTCTCGTGGGGGTGCACACGCAGGAATCGGCGCGCACCATCTGGCGGCAGCAGTTCCGGGACGGGCTCTTGCAGCACGGGCTCGCGATCGGCTTCGGGCTCCTGTTCGCGCAGGTCCGCGTGGCGGCCGGGATTCCGGGCGTCCTCCTCCTGGTGGTGCCGCTCTTCCTCGCGCGCTACGCGCTCCGCCTGTACGCCGATCTTCGCGAGGACCTCGTCAGCTTCGTGCGCGCGCTGAGCACCGCGCTCGACGAGGTGGATCCCTACACGCACCGCCACTCGGTGCGCGTGGCGGCCTACTCCGTGAGCGTCGCGCGCCACCTGGCGCTGCCCGAGGGCGAAGTGGAGATGATCCACTACGCCGCGCTCGTCCACGACATCGGGAAGATCGCGCAGCGCCCGGACGTGATCCGGAAGCCCACGAAGCTCGATGCCGAGGAGAAGCGGTTGATGATGCGCCACCCGGAAGCGGGCGCGAAGATCGTGGAGCAGATCCGGGCGCTCCGCGACGCGGCCGAGATGGTGCGCACCCATCACTGGCGCCCGGACGGGAAGGGCTATCCGCCGGGGCTCACCGAAGCCGAGGTGCCGCTCGGCGCGCGCATCATCCACGTCTGCGACGCCTTCGACGCCATGACCTCCGACCGCACCTACCGTCGCAGCCTGCCGGTGGCGCGCGCGCTGGACGAGCTGAGCGCGAAGGCGGGGACCGAGTTCGACGCCGAGATCGTCGTGGCGCTCATCGAGCTGCACGACGCGGGGGCGCTGGACGTGGTGCGGAGCGGGGAAGAGGCTCCGGCGCCGGACGTGGCGTTCCCGGGATCCAAGGCGCTCGAAGCCTCCCCATGAGCCGGTACGAAGAAGCCGGGGTCAACATCCGGAAAGGGGAGGAGGCGGTCGCGCGCATTCGCGACCTCTGCCGCTCCACGTTTGGCCCCGACGTGCTGGGCGACGTGGGTCTCTTCGCGGGAGCGCACCGCGTGCCCGGCGTGCCGGGGAAGGTTCTCCTCTCCAGCATCGACGGCGTGGGCACCAAGCTCACCATCGCGATCCTCTGCGACCGGCACGACACGGTCGGTTATGACCTGGTCTGCCACTCCGCCAACGACATCCTGGTGCACGGAGCCGCGCCCCTCTTCTTCCTCGACTACATCGCCATGGGAACGCTCGACCCCGCGCGCGTGGAGCGCCTGGTGGAGGGGATCGCGCGAGGCTGCCGCGAGGTCGGGTGCGCCTTGATCGGCGGCGAGACGGCGGAGATGCCGGGCCTCTACAAGCCGGGGGACTATGATTTGGCCGGGGCGATCGTCGGGATGGCGGACGAGCGCGATCTGGTTCGCGGAGCGGCCATCGCGCCCGGAGACGTCGTGCTCGGCCTGCCGAGCCTCGGGCTCCACACCAACGGCTACTCGCTCGCGCGAAAGGTCGTCTTCGAGACGCTCCGTCTCAAGGTCTCCGACCGGTTTCCAGGCGACGAGAAGACCGTGGGCGAGGTTCTGCTCGCGCCGCATCCCTACTACGGGCCGGCGGTGCGGAGCGCGCGGCGCGCGGGCGAGGTGCGGGGGATGGCGCACGTCACGGGCGGCGGGATCCCGGGAAACCTGGCGCGCATCCTTCCGGAGGGGACGCGGGCCGAGATCCGCGTTGGCTCCTGGCCCGTGCCCCACGTCTTCGGCGTGCTCGCCGAGGCGGGGCACGTGCCGCCGGCCGAGGCGCACGAAGTGTGGAACATGGGTCTGGGGCTCCTGCTGGTCGTTCCGGCGGCCGAGGCGGACGCGGTGGAGCGCGCGCTCACGCGCGACCGCCATCCGGTCCACCGCGTGGGATCCATTCAGGCCGGCCCGCGCGAGGTCCGTCTGCTCACTGCCTGACCGGCTCACGACGAAGGGGGATCGGGTGGATTGGATGGAGCTGGAGCGCATGGACGCGGCCGTGCCCCTGGTCTCGGCGTCGGCGGAGATTGCGGTGGCCGATCTCGCGCCCGAGGGGCCGGGTCCCTACGCGGATCTGCTCGGCCTGGTGGGCGGGAGCGCTGCGCTGCGCGGGCTCTGCTCCCGGATCGCGGCCCACGCGAGAAGCAACGCCACCGTCCTGATCCGCGGCGAGACCGGCTCGGGGAAGGAGCTGGTCGCCCGCGCCATCCACCGGCTGAGTCCCCGCTTCTCGCGCTCCTTCCTGCCGCACAACTTCGCCTCCATCCCCGACACGCTCATCGAGAGCGAGCTCTTCGGCCACGCCCGCGGCTCGTTCACGGGCGCCCACGCCGATCGTCCCGGCCTCTTCGAGCTGGCGGACGGAGGCACGCTCTTTCTCGACGAGATCGGAGACGCGAGCGCCTCCGTGCAGAGCCGCCTCCTCCGCGTGCTGCAGGAAGGGGAAGTGCGGCGGCTGGGCGACGGGCGCGCGCGCCGCGTGGATGTACGCATCGTGGCCGCCACGCACCGGGACCTCGCGGGCGAGGCGCGCGCGGGGCGGTTCCGCCCCGACCTCTACTACCGCCTGCACGTGCTCGCGCTGGACGTGCCGCCGCTCCGCGACCGGCGCGAGGACATTCCGGCCCTGGCCGCGCACGTGCTGGGACGGCTCGCCGCCAAGGACGGGCTTTTGATCCGGGCGCTCCACGCCGAGGCGCTGGACCGCCTGCGCGCGCACGACTGGCCCGGCAACGTGCGCGAGCTGGACGCGGTGCTGACGCGCGCCGCGCATCTCGCCGGGCCCGGCGGGGTGATCGCCGCCGACACTCTCGGGGACGACCTCGGAGGCGCGGGGCCGCTCGTCGTGCGTGACCGGCACGCGACCTTGCGCGGGCGCACGCTCGCGTACGAAGCCGAGCAGATCCGAACGGCGCTCGACGCGCATCGCGGCAACCGCTCGCACGCCGCGCGGGCGCTGGGTCTGACGCGGCAGGGACTCTGGAAGAAGATGAGGAGGCTCGGCGTGTGCGCCGCGGCAGACCCGGCCGATTGACCTTGATTTCGCCGCTCCCGTTCCTATACTCGCGCGACTGAAGCAACACTCCGCGCACGCGCCGGACGCATCAGCCGCGGCGCTCATCCCTCGGGAGGATTCTCGGTTGGCCAAGCGTCCCCTTCGGGTCGGCGTGATCGGCGCCGGCCTCGTCACGCAGATCAATCATCTCCCCGCGCTGAAGAAGCGGCGGGACGCCGAGGTGATCGCCGTCTGCGACGACGACGGCGAGAAGGCCCGGATGGTCGCCAAGCACTTCGGCATCGGGCGGACGGTGACCGACTACGAGGCGCTGCTCCGGAGCGACGACATCGAGGCGGTGATCATCGCCACGCCCAACCACCTCCACGCTCCGATGACCCTGGCGGCGCTGGGCTACGGGAAGCACGTGCTCTGCGAGAAGCCGCCGGCGAGAAACGCGGCGGAGGCGGAGCAGATGTGCGAGGCGGCGCGCCGCTCCGGGTGCATCCTCATGTACGCGATGAACAACCGCTTCCGGACCGACGTGCAGCTCCTGCGCGGATACATGGAGCGCCGGGAATTCGGTACGATCTTCTACGCCAAGACCGGATGGCTCCGGCGGCGCACCGCCCAGCGCGGTCCGGCGTGGTACCAGAACAAGAGAAGCTCGGGCGGCGGCGTGCTCATGGACCTGGGCGTCCAGATGCTCGACCTCTCGCTCTGGCTCCTGGGGAATCCGCAGGTGGCCTCGGTGACGGCCACCAAGTACGTCACCGACCCGCGTGAGGACGTCGAGGACACGGTCGCCGCGTTCCTGGTGCTGGACAGCGGCGCCTCGCTCACGCTCGAGGTGAGCTGGGCGCTCCTGCTCGAGCGGAACTT
>JANLXD010000108.1:0-1557 GCA_031364935.1 Candidatus Eiseniibacteriota bacterium | reverse complement strand
CGAGCGTCTTGGCTGGGCCGCAACCTTGCGGTTGGTCGCGCTGAACCTCGGTATTGCGCTCGTGGTCCTCGGCGGCGCCGTCGCGTTCAGCGCGCTGACATTGGCGGGGGCGGTCCTCGTCGGCGGGACGATCGCGGGTTCGATCGTGATCTTCGTGAGCGCGTTCCGGCTCGCCCACGCGGAACTTCTGGCGAACGCGCCGCTTCGGGTTGGACCGGCGGGCTGACCGTGCGACTCGAACTCACGAAGCGCGCTGATTACGCGATCCGGACGGTCCTGGCATTGGCCCGCAGCACCGCCGACGGTCGGCGGATGAGCGTCCGACGCGTCGCTTCGGAACAAGCGGTCCCCGAGCGGTTTCTGCAGCAGGTCATGCGCGATCTCGTCCGGGCCGGCATCGTCGAGGGGACGGTCGGTAGGGCTGGCGGGTACCGCCTCGCGCGGCCTTCATCGCGGATCTCGTTGCTGGACGTGGTCGAGGCCGTCGAAGGAGACAGCCGCCGACGTGTGTGCGTCCTGCGCGGCGGACCGTGCGCGCTCAATGGGGTGTGCGACGTTCACGCCACCTTTGCAGCGGCGCAGGACGACGTCCTATCCCGGCTTGGCCGCACGACGGTCAGCGACGCGATCCGCACGGACGAGCGAGAAGACTGACGAACATGGCGTCCACATCGGGGGTCCACTCACCCAAAGGAGGACCGATGACGGAACGGGAGCATGGAAGACCATCGCTCCTCGCGTCGTTTCCGCGGCTCGGAGGCGCGGGCCCGATCCAGCCTCTAGGGCCGTGCGGGATACTCGTCAGGGTGGTCGCCTCGGTCTTTGTCGGCCGTGCGCGCGATCATCTCCAGCGTCGCCTCGACGGACTTGTCGTTCGCGTCCGCCGCCCGCTTGACGTCCTCGTAGGTGATGTTGACGCCGGGCTTGCCCATGTCGTCGTGGGCGCGCATGCAGCCGCAATTCAGACACATTGTCAGTCCCCTTTCGAACGTTCCGCGGGATCGGTCGCCGGGCCAGTCGACCAAGTGGCACGGCGGTGAGTCAGGCAGGGGCCTCCGATCCTTCGGTGACCTCACCCTTATGGGCGGCGAACGCGCTCAGAACCTCTTGCGTTTCCCGCTCCGGCACGTCGTAGAAAGCGAGGCTCCGACCGAGCTCGGCCGCGACTTCGTCGAATTCGTCTGGAGCGATGTGGAGATGCCGATGCGCCTCTTCGAGCCCCAAGTGCGTTGCCCCAGGTTTGGTGGCGGCGAAGGTGAACGGCCCGCCGGCCGCCTCGCACAACCACAGGGTACGCATGAACTTCAGCCCGGGAAGCCGGTCGAGTTCCTGGGTGCTCCATTCGTCAAGCGCGGAGTTGGGCGATCGTTGGCCCACGACCGGATTCTTGACGACCGCGTCACTGAAGTGGTCGACGACCGCGGCGATCGCGAAGACCCCACCTAGCCTCTCGTACAAAGTCTTGTCGCCCATCGCTTCCAACTCCTCCAAGTTGAGACAGATTTCCGCGCAAGCCCCCGCGTCCGGTGAAGACTGGTACGCCTTGCATCCGACGCC
>JANLXD010000387.1:0-6664 GCA_031364935.1 Candidatus Eiseniibacteriota bacterium | reverse complement strand
ACGTTCAACCTGCTCCCGCGCGCGAGCATCTTCCATAACGTGGAGCTGCCGCTGGTCTACGCGGGCGTGTCCAAGGCCGAGCGCCGGGCGCGCGCCGAGACCGCGCTCGAGACGGTGGGGCTGGCCGACCGGATGAAGCATCGCCCCAACGAGCTGTCGGGCGGGCAGCGGCAGCGGGTGGCGATCGCGCGCGCGCTGGTGGTGCGCCCCTCCATCATCCTGGCCGACGAGCCGACGGGGAACCTGGACACCAAGACGGGCGATGGGATCATGGCCATGCTCGACGCGCTCCACGCCGCGGGCCAGACCATCATCCTGGTCACGCACGAGGAGTACATCGCCGAGCACGCGCTCCGGACGGTTCGCCTGCGGGACGGCTTGATCGAGAGCGACACCTCGCGGGTCCAGAGGGCCCCGATCGCGAGCGGCGCGGGCAACGGCGCGCTCGAGAGCGCCGCGGCCGAGGTCCTCGCCGGATGAAGCCGACGCACGGGCTGGGCGAATCGTTCCAGATCGCGCTCCGCGCCATCCGCGCCAACAAAGCTCGCGGGGCCCTCACCACGCTGGGCATCGTCATCGGCATCGTCGCGGTGGTCGTTACCATGACCGCGGCCAACGGACTTCAGAACAGGTTCCGCGAAAGCTTCTCCTCGGTGGGAACCGACATCATCTACGTCTCCCGCATGCCGTGGGTGGTCATGAACGACTTCTTCTCGTTCCGAAACCGCCCCAACCTGGATCTACGCGAAGCGCGCGCGCTGGAGGACAGGCTGCGCGGCCGCGCGATCGTCAACCCCTCCGTCAACGGCCAGTACGACGTGAAGCACCGCGAGGAGACGATGGAGGGCGTGACCATCATCGGCACGACCGAAAAGCAGACGCGCATCTCGAGCGCGCAGCCGCAGAGCGGCCGTTTCCTGATGCCCTTCGACGTTCGCTACCGGAAGAACGTGTGCGTCATCGGCACCGACGTCCGGCAGGGGGTCTTCGGAACGGTGAATCCGCTGGGGAAGGACGTGAAGATCGGGCGGACGACGTTCCGGGTGATCGGC
The DNA here is from genome assembly GCA_031364935.1 of Candidatus Eiseniibacteriota bacterium. Taxonomy (GTDB): domain Bacteria; phylum Eisenbacteria; class RBG-16-71-46; order SZUA-252; family SZUA-252; genus DASQJL01. The sequence continues at coordinate 5,612 of JANLXD010000387.1, read as the reverse complement.
CTGATGGAGAAGCAGGGCGGAAGCTTCATGGGCGGGCCGAACTTCGACCGTCAGATCTTCATCCCGATCACCTCCTACGTGAACGCGTTCGGCGGCGCGCACGGACGCCAGGATGTGAACATGGCGGTGAAGGCGCCCACCCAGGAGTCGGTGCGGGATCTGGAGTACGAGGTGATCGGCGAGATGCGCTCGATCCGGAAGCTCCGCCCGTCCGAGCCCGACAACTTCTCGATCAACAAGCTGGACACGCTCGTGGGGAGCTTCAACAGCGTGATGGGCGTGGTGCTTCTCGTGGGCCTCCTCGTGACCAGCATCTCCCTCTTCGTGGGCGCGGTGGGCGTGATGAACATCATGTTCGTCTCGGTCACCGAGCGGACCCGCGAGATCGGCATCCGGAAAGCGATCGGCGCCACGCGCCGGAGCATCCTCTTCCAGTTCCTGTTCGAGTCGGCGTCCATCTGTCTCCTGGGCGGCGCCATTGGAATTGTGTTGGCCACCATCGTCACCGCCGTGGTGAACAAGATGGTCATGCCCGCGAGCATCTCCCTCCCCATCCTGATCCTCGCGGTATTGGTGTCGATCGGGGTCGGGATCGTCGCCGGCGTGGTTCCCGCGTACCGGGGCGCGCGCCTCGACCCCATCGAGGCGCTTCGCTATGAGTAGCCTTCAGGAGGCGCGGCCATGAAGCTGTTCGACACGCTCTTCATGTCGATGGGGGCCATACTCAGCAACAAGCTCCGCTCGGTGCTCACGCTGGTCGGGATCGTGGCCGGCGTGGCGTCGATCATCGCCGTGATGACGGCGATCGCGGTCGTGCAGGGGACCCTGGAGCGAGAGATGAGCGTCCTCGGGGCGCAGACCTTCCAGGTCCAGAAGTGGCCGGCCGGCGGGTTCGGTTCCGCCGCCGAGCGGCGCAAGGCCATGCGCCGCCCTCCCCTCACGCTCGAGAACGCCGCTTCCATCCGGGAGCACGTCGGGACCGTGGACCTGGTCGGCTCCGAGATCTGGGACTTCGGCTTCGTCGCGCAGTACAAGGGCACCTCCACCAATCCGAACATCTCGATCGTCGGAGGCACGCCCGAGTACCCGGAAAACAACACCCACTATGTCGGGCTGGGGCGGAATCTTTCTCCCATCGACGTGAAGAGCGCGCGCAAGGTCGCGGTGATCGGCCACGCCATCGCGAAGAAGCTGTATCCGTTCACCGATCCCGTCGGGAAGGACATCCGCGTGGACAGCCGGAAATACGAGGTGATCGGGGTCTTCGACGAGAAGAAGTCCGCGTTCGGAGGGGGTTTCGACAACTACGTCTTGATCCCCGTCTCGACGTTCGTGAACACGTACGGACTGGTGGGCCGGGACGGATTCGGGCGCTCGGTGAACATCACGGTTCGCGCGAAGACGCCCGAGCTGACGGCCGACGCCATCGAGGAAACCCGCCAGGTGCTGCGGCGTGACCGGGGGGTCAAGCCCGGGGAAGAGGACAATTTCGCCTTCTTCAACAGCGCCAGCCTGATCACCCAGTTCAACAAGATGAGCATGGGGGTGAAGCTCGCGGCATTCGTCATCGGGATCATCGCGCTGGTGGTGGCCGGCATCGGCATCATGAACATCATGCTGGTCGCGGTGACCGAGCGGACCCGGGAGATCGGGATCCGGAAGGCGCTGGGGGCCAAGCCCGTGAGCATCCTGTCGCAGTTTCTCCTGGAGGCCGTCATCCTCTGCAACATCGGGGGCGCGATCGGAGTCCTGGCCGGATTCGGAATGGGGAACCTGGTCGCCGTCTTCGCCCACTTCGACGTGCACGTGCCCATGGAATGGGCCGTCATCGGGCTCGTCTTCTGCTCGGTGGTCGGAATCGCCTTCGGAATGCTCCCCGCCGTGCGGGCCTCCCGCCTCAATCCCATCGACGCCCTGCGGTACGAATAAAAGTCAGGATCGCCCCACCCCTGCCGATACGTTTCGGACGAAAGGGGGGCCCTTCCATGCTCCGTCGAATCGCGCCGATCCTGATCCTAGTGTCCTTCGTAGTCGGGTGTGCCGGCTCGTCCAAGCTGTCCCAGAAGAGTGAAGAGAAGCTGGCCGGCGGCGATGCCTGGCGCGCCTGGCAGCTCGCCACCCGTGCGCTCGACAAGGAGCCCGGAAACCCGCGCGCCCGCGCGGCCGCCACGGCGGCCGGAGGCGCCATCGCGCAGGATTGGCAGCGACGCATCCGCGCCCTGGCCGAGCTGGACAGCCTGAACGCGGCCGGGGAAGTGCTGAAGCTGGCCGAGTTCCGCGTGAACGCGGCCCGCTACGCGACCATCCCCGTCGGCGCCGAGTGGCCGGAAGAGGAGCGCGCGCTCCGTCAGACGGCCGCCCGCATCCACTATCAGCGCGGCCGCGAGGCCGCCGACTCGGGGCGGCCCAAGCGGGCCTCTCGCGAGTTCGGCCAGGCGGACCGGTACGTCAACGACTTCCGCGACTCGGCGAAGCGCGCGGATCGGGCGATGAACGAGGCCCTGACACGGGTGGCGGTGGTGCCGTTCCGCTCGTCCACGTCGGACGCTTCCTTCGGCTCCCAGGTGGCGCAGGCCTGGCACGACGACTTGGTGGAGAACCTCGCGCCGCCGGCGACCCAGTTCACCCGCATCCTCGGCGGCGAGTCGCTCCGCCGCTCGATGACTCTCTCCGACCTGGACGACCTCTCCCGCGCCGACGCCATCCGGCTGGGTCGTCAGGCCGGCGCCGAGCGCGTCGTGTGGGGCTCGGTGGGTGGCGTCAAGTCGTCGACGAAGCTCCATCTCTTTCGGGACAACGTGGCGCGCCGCATCATCGAAAAGGACGCGGAAGGGCACGACGTCACGCGGTGGATGGACGTGCCGATCGAGGTGGTGGCCCGGGTGCGCGACGTGACTGTGGGCGTGGATTACGAGGTCATCTCGACCCAGAGCGGCACGTCGCTGGTGCACCGGCACGTGGACCGCTCCAGCCAGGCCCGCGTCGTCTGGACGTCGTACCAGCCCGAGGGTGATCCCGCTTCCTACTCGCTGGTCTCGGAGACCGCGCGGGCGTCCAATCCCGGCCGTGCGCGGGACGTGGAGGCGCGCTGGGCGTCGGTGTGTGGTAACGCCACGACGCTGGTGCAGGTGCTGGAGGCCCGGAAGAAGGCAGGTCCCTCGGCGCGGAACACCCGCGAGACCCTGGCTCGCTTCGCGGCGGGCGCGGCGTTCGTCTTTCTCGAGGAGCTCCCGCCGGCCGAGGAACTGGCGCTCGCGGTGCTCTCGCGCGGCTCGGCGCCGCTGCGCGACGATCTGCTCCGCCTGGATGAAGTCGATGACGTGGATCTGGGCCTGGATCTGCCGGAGGCAGACCGCCGCTGACCGTGGGGCGGGCGAGCCGCCGATACCGGCTCGCCCGCCTGGCTTGCCTGGCCCGTTTGGTCTGATCGGGCCATCTCCCGCTGCACTACCCCCACAATCGTCCGCGCCGCCGAATGGGCGCCTGGCATGCGGGGTGCCCTTCCAGTTGGGAACGAATGCTACGGCCTTCCGGCGAATCCTCGATCGCGGGGCCATGTAGGTCGGTCCCACGCGGAGGTGCACGATGGTTCCTGCCAAGAGAACAGGTCAATCCGGATTCACGCTCATCGAGCTCGTCATCGTGATCGTCATCCTGGGGATCCTCGCCGCGGTGGCGATTCCCAGATACGAGGACATGCGGGAGCAGGCGCGCGTCGCGACGTTGAAAGGGGAGCTTGGCTCCATCCGCTCCGCGATCGCGATCCAGTATTCGCGCAACGCCCTGAATGGCGGCGCGGCCTTCCCGACCCTGGACGGCACCATCTTCGCCGACGGCCGCGTGCCGCGGGAGCCGATCCTGAATTCGCTCGCGGTGAAGACTACTTCCGGCGTGGACGGCACGGGTGGGTGGCAATACACGCAGGCGAGCGGCCTCGTGAAGGTGAACATCTCCGCCTACTCTTCGTACTAGTTTCCCCTCGAGAAACCCTCAAAAGGCCCTCGCGGAGCCACCGCGAGGGCCTTTGTCATGTTTACACCGCGAGTCCTGGAAGGAACTTAGGCCTAAAAACATCGGGGCCCGAAGCCGATACTCAAAAGAGAGCATCAAACGCTTTGACCCAAACAATACAGGCTAGTAGGCTTTTCGCTTCATCCCCCCAACACAAGCCCGGTGGAGTACAACGTGAATCGAAGAATAAGAGCTCCGTTCGGAGCCGCTGTATTCGTGCTTCTCACGTTCCTGGTCACCCATCCGTCCGTCGCTGCCGAGCTCCCTCTAGGAGAGGGTTCGTACTCCTCCACGCAAGTCGATTCGCCTGAAAACGGCGCCGACGCGCCCGACGCCTTCGCTGCAGCGCCGGCGCTCGGCTCGCTCAGCCCTTCGCTTTCTGGTGAATCCTCCGCCCTCTATGGCTACGCGTGGCCGGTGTCGCGGCGACTTGGCGACGGGCTGCTCCTGCTCAACTACGTGGACGACGATCTCTCCTCCGGCGCGCGCGATTACGAAAGCGCCCCGCACACGTACGACGGACACAACGGGACTGACATCTCGCTCTTCCATTTCCGCGCCATGGACCGCGGCACCGCGGTGCTCGCGGGGCGCGGCGGGCGCGTGCTGTCGATCACCGACGGGAACTACGACCGCAACACCTCGATGAACGGCACCCAGGCGAACCAGGTGACCATCGAGGACGAGCTGGGCACGCGCGCGATGTACGGCCATCTCCGAAACGGGTCGATCACGGTGAAGGCCGGCGAGACCGTGGCGGCCGGCGACGTGATCGCCATGGTCGGAAGCTCCGGATCTTCGTCGGTACCGCACCTCCACATCGAGTTCCGTCAGGGTCTCTCGACGCTGATCGACCCGTGGTCGGGGCCCTTGAATTCGCGCACCAGCCTCTGGAGCGCGCAGGAGCCGTACGTCGGATTCAATCCGTTCAAGGCGATGGACATCGGCGTGTTCACGCAGACCTCGGCGGGGGGCTCGCTCTCGTCCATTCCGCTCTCGAAGTTCGAGGAGCGCTTGAGCCAGCCGGCCGTCTATGGAGCGGGAGAGCCGGCCGTCGCGATGTGGTTCCTCTACCAGGGGCAGGCAGGGAACCCCTATCGCGTCGAGATCCTTCGCCCGGACGGCTCGCTCTTCGCCTCCTCGGACGGCACGCTGAGCCAGAAGCAGAGTTACGCGTTCCAGTTCTACTGGTGGAGCTGGGGGACCAGCCGGGTTCCGTCGAGCGCCTACGGGCTCTGGACCGCGCGCGTGCTCTCCAACGGCAACGTGCAGTCCACGACGCGATTCACGGTGGGGGCCACGACGCGATTTGGCCCGCGGTTCTACCCCGTCGCCGGCCGCTCGCTCCGGGTCGAGGGCTCGTCCGTGAGCGACGCCATGCAGATGTCCAGCCTAGGCAGCTCGGTGACCTACCGTCTGAACAACGCGCCCTCGTTCGTCACCTTGAGCGGCAGCACGGTCTCGATCCCCGGCTCCGCGCGGCTGAGCCTGCGGACGGGGTCTTTCCAGGTGATCGCCACCGATTCGTACGGATCGGCGGACACCATGTGGTATCATCTGGTCGACTCGCGCGCGGCCCGCACCGTCACCGCGGTGAACGA
>JANLXD010000380.1:0-2712 GCA_031364935.1 Candidatus Eiseniibacteriota bacterium | reverse complement strand
GGGCGCGGCGCGGCGCCGAGGCGGCGCGCGCGGTGGGTGGCCTGGCCGCAGGTCTGGCGCTGGGCTTCGGCATGAGCGCGTTCCTCTACTTCCCGGTTCACGAGTACGCCAAGCTGTCGATCCGGAGCGCGGGCGAGGGCTCGGGGGCGGGCTTCGAGTACGCCACGTCGTGGTCCTTCCACCCCAAGGAGATGCTCACGTTCGTCATCCCTTCCATGTTCGGTTTCGGGGGACGCACCTACTGGGGGACGATGCCGTTCACGGATTACCCGAACTACATGGGGATCATCCCGCTCGCGCTCGCGCTCTACGGAGCCCGAAGGGCGCGCGGGGCCGCGCGCGCGTACTGGATCGGTCTGGCCGCGCTGGCGCTGATGGTTTCCTTCGGCAAGCACCTGAAGCCCCTCTACGAGCTCCTCTACCAGTACGTGCCTTACTTCAACAAGTTCCGCGTCCCGGTGATGATCCTGGTTCTGCTGCAGTTCGCGGTGGCGGTCCTGGCCGCGCTGGGATTGGACCTCGCGCTCTCGCCCGGGCGGGGCGAGCCTGCCGGCGCGCGCGCGCCCGCGCGGGACGCCGGGAAGAAGGGCGCATCCGCATCGGCCGGGCGAGGGAAAGGGGACATGGGCGCCGCCTGGATGCGCGCGGCGATCCTCGCGGGCGCGGGCGCCGTCGGGGTCGTCGTGCTGCTGCAGCTCTTGAGCCCTTCGATTCTCGCCACCGCGTCCAAGGCGCGCCCCTGGATGAACGCGGCCGCCGCGCGCCAGGCTCTCGACATGGCCACGGTGGACGCGCTCCGGTCTGGGATCCTGCTCGCCGCCGTGTTCGCGGCGATCGCGTTCGAGCGGCGGGGGCGGCTCACCCGCACGGCCGCGGCCCTCCTGGTCGTCGGCCTCACCCTGGTCGACCTCTGGACCGTGGACCGGAAGATCATCGATCCCCAGCTGGGCAGTAAGAGCCAGTACGCCGAGAATTTCAGCGAGACGCCGGAGGTCACCTTCCTCCGCCGCGACACCACCGAGTTCCGCGTCCTTCCGCTCCAGTGGAACGACTCGAGGCTCGCGGCGTACGGGATCGCGTCGGTGCTGGGCTATCACCCCGCCAAGCCGCGCCTCTACCAGGCCTTCATGGACACGGTCGGGCTCCCCAACTTGCGCGTGGTGCGCTTCCTCAACGTGAAGTACGTCCTCACCGACGGCTACTATCCCGACACCACGGGGGGCGTGGTGCTGCGGCACGACGGACCGGTCAAGGTCTACGAGATCCAGGGCGCGATGCCGCGCGCGTACGTGGTCCATCGCATCCGGCCGGTGCGGGACCCCTCCACCGCGCTCGCGTTCCTGCGCGCGGCGGATTTCTTCGAACCGCGGAGCGAAGCGGTCTGGTCCGATCCGCCGCCGTATCCGGCGCTGGCACAGCCGTCCGTTCCCGACTCGGTCACGCGCATCCGCTACGACCTGAACGGCTCGGAGTACCTGGTCTCCACGGCCGCTCCCGGCCTCTTCGTGCAGTCGGACCAGTTCGACCCCGACTGGACCGCGACCGTCGACGGTAAGCCGGCCCCGATCTACCGGGTCAACTACCTGATGCGGGGCATCCTCATGCCACCGGGAGTGCACCGGGTGCGCCTCCGCTACGTGCCCGAGGCGCTCACGGCGGGGATCCAGGTCTCGGTCGCCTCCGTGAGCCTGGCCTTCCTCCTCGGGGTGGCGGGAATCTGGCAGCTGTGGCGGACCCGCCGCCCGCGGCGCTCCGCCCCGGAGCGCCCGTCGTGAAGGCGCTCGTCATCATCCAGACCTACAACGAGCGGGAAAACGTCGAGCCGCTCCTCGAGCGGATCTTCGCCGAGCAGCTTCCGCTCGAGGTGCTCATCGTCGACGACAACTCTCCCGACGGGACCGGCGCCATCGCCGACCAGGTGGCCGCGCGCGACCCGCGCGTCCACGTGCTCCACCGTCCGGGGAAGGCGGGGCTGGGCTCGGCGTACGTGGCCGGGTTCCGCTACGCGCTCGCGCACGACTACGACGCTGTCTTCGAGATGGACGCCGACTTCTCGCACAGCCCCGACAGCCTCCGGGAATTTTTACATGAGATTGAGGGGGCGGACGTCGTGCTGGGCTCGCGCTACCTGTACGGGGTGACCGTGGTGAACTGGCCGCTCTCGCGGCTGGTGCTCTCGTACCTGGCGAACGTCTACAGCCGCGTGATCACGGGGATGCGCGTGAAGGATCTGACGGGCGGGTTCAAGTGCTACCGGCGCGCCGTGCTCGAGGCGATCGACTGGGACCGGGTGCGGTCGGACGGCTACGCGTTCCAGATCGAGATCACGTTCAAGGCGTGGCGGAAGGGTTTTCGCATCCGTGAAATCCCGATCCTCTTCGTCGACCGGCACGCTGGCGAGTCGAAGATGTCGCGCCGGATCGTCTGGGAAGCGGTGTGGATGGTCTGGCGCCTCCGCCTGCTCGACCTGATCGGCGCCCTCTAGGGACCCGTGTCCCTCGCCCTGGTCATCGTGCACTACCGGACGGGGGAGGCGCTCGCGCGGCTGATGGCCTCGCTCGTCCAGGCGCGCCCCGCGCCGCTCGGCGAGATTATCGTGGTGAACAACTCGGGCGAGCCCGTCGAGGAGATTTTGGCCGGGGCCGGGTCGCCGTGGCCCACGCGGGTCGTTCATCCGGGGAAGAACGTGGGCTACGCGCGCGGCGTGAACGC
>JANLXD010000371.1:0-2447 GCA_031364935.1 Candidatus Eiseniibacteriota bacterium | reverse complement strand
GGATCGAGACCGACGTGGCCGCGGCATCCAGCCGGTAATGGATCCGGCTCGTGCCGCCGCGCGACGGGTTCGGATAGACATACACGTCCTCGAGCCCCCGGGTCCCCGGAACCGCCGGGCCCGCGGGGGCCACCACCGCGTTTCGGGTGGGATGGAGGCGATACTGCCCCCAGGCGATGGTCGACGCGGCCACAACCATCGACGGCGACTTGACCGAGATCTGGGTCTCCGCGGTCGAGGTGGCGTCGAACGTCTCGATCCACTCCGCGGCGCCGTCGCCATCGAGGTCGGCCAGGATGGGGGGCGCTCCGAGGCCGGTGCTGCCCAACTCGGCGAATCCAGCGATGAGGGTTCCGTCGCCGCGATACGCCAGTCTCCGGCCGTCCGGAAGCACGGGGATCACGTCCTTTTGCCCGTCCCCATCCACGTCGGCCACGAGGGGCGACCACACCCCGGACGAATCAGGCGGCGCGAGCGGCATGCCGGCCCTGACCGGAAAGCCGGAGCGGGGCGCGCCGGACCAGTAGATGGCCGCCACGCGGGCGTCGTGCCCTGTCTGGAAGACCTCCGGGTATCCGTCTCCCTCGAGATCCGCGACCGCGATCTCCGCCGCGCTCCCCTCCGTCGCGCCGGGGAAAGGCGCGGGCCAGCCCGGTAGCTCCGACGCCGAGACGTACGCGTTCGGAGGGTCCCCGGCGATGTGGGCCGCGATCGTGAAGCGATATGCATGGAACAATCCATCCGTGCCGGCGACGACCACTTCGGGCCGCCCGTCCCGGTCCAGATCGGCCGCGACGGGAGAACTGAAGGGGCCGCCTCCCACGATGCGGAAGGCGCCGATGTTCTCCGGGTCCGTGAGCGGCAGGATAGGGTCGTTCAAGACCTCCCAGCTCGTGTAGTAGAGCCCCGGGGCCCTGTATTCGGCATCGACCGCACCGCCGGTGCGCACCGCGGCGATCACCTCGTTCACGCCATCGCCGTCAAGGTCGGCCACGACCGGCGGGGCTTCGCTGTTTCCGCCCACGGTCATCGAGCGCGACTGCACCGTCCCGCCCGCGAGGGAGATCACGCGCAGGAGAGAGAAGCCGAGCGCGTTCGCCGGACCGCCGATCACGATGTCGAGCCCGGGGAGCCCGTCCACATCGGCGAGCACCGGTTGCGCGCGCACGCCGATCGCGGAGCCGGGGACGACCACGCCGCTGGTGAGCGGGTTCGCATCCCCATCCACTACCTCCGTGCCATTGGCGTGGAAGGCGTAGATGGTCCCGTTCGCGGTGGCAAAGACCACTTCGTTCCCCGCGACGCCGTCCACGTCACCCACGCAGGGGCTGGTGACCAGCCCCGAGTTGGACGTGGCGAACGGAGTGGGCGTGGCGTCGCCGTCCAGAAAATCGGTCCCGTCGGGGCGGAAGACATAGAGCGCGCCCGTGTTGTTGAGTCGCTGCACGGGCACGAGCAGCTCCCGCGTGAACGGCGGCCCCGCCCCGTCGACGTCGGCCGCGAGCGAGGGGGCGCTCCGGACGCGACCCGTCAGGAGTTTCGGCCAGCCCGGCTTGTCGCGCTCGAAGCCGAGGACAAAGCTCATGATGCTGTCGGCCGCGCTGATTCCGGTGATCGAGATGCCGGTGCGCACGTTGCCGTAGGCGTCCGTCGACGGCGTGGTATCGGGCGTGAGCCGGTCCCGCCACCCGGCGCGGAAGACGTCGTCCGGGCTCCCCGCGCTCAAGCTGGTCGGCGGACCGTCCAGGTCCTCGATCCCGTCCGCCTCGACGACGTCCAGCCCCTTCCGCGCCGAGTTGGCGTTGATCACGTTGTCGGTCAGCCCCGCGGCGATCACCGTCTCGTCGACGTGATAGACGAGCATCCCGGATCCCTCGCCGTTGCCCGGGAGGAAGTAGTCGAACTCCGCGCCGGCGTAATCGTCGGTGTAGAAGTCGAACGTGCCGTTCCCGTTCACGTCGTTGAAATCGAACTTGCCGTTTCCATTGATGTCCTGGAGCCGGTTTTCGAGGAGCAGGTACTCGGTGGCGGTCATGGGGAGCTGCACCGCGCGTGGGAGCGCATCCACCTGACGCTCGAGCATGGAGAGCGACACCGCCTGCGGCGTGACGAGGCGCTGCGGCGCCAGGACTCCCAGGAACATCTTCGACCAGGCCGAGATGCCGCCCGGGACGAACCCGTTCCCGTTCCACACGCCGGTCCCCATGATGTCCCACGATCCGACGCCCTGCGAATCGCCCCCCTCGGCCCCGTTCGTGTCGTAGAGGTCGGGCAGCCCGAGCTGGTGGCCGAACTCGTGACAGACCACTCCGGTCATTCCGAACGAATAGTTGTCCTGGCTCTCCAGCTCCGGCAGCTCCACGGCCTCGGAGATGTAGGCGAAGCTGGAGCCCACGGGGTCGTTGGTGCGGATCCCGATCGCGCCCGTCGAGTCGGGGAGGATGGTC
>JANLXD010000325.1:0-1815 GCA_031364935.1 Candidatus Eiseniibacteriota bacterium | reverse complement strand
ATCCACCAGGCGGTGGCGTTCGCGTTGAGCCGCCGGCTCGCGGGGGCGCCTCCCAGCGCCGACGACGTGGTCGAGGTTTTTCGGTCCGCCTGGCGGAGCGCGGGCTACATCTCGCCGGATCACGAGGCCGCGCGGTTCGCTCAGGGAGCCGAAGCGCTGCGCGTGTTTCACGCGAGGGAAATCGCGGATGGGCCCACGCCGTCGGAGGTCGAGAGCCAGTTCCGGGTGGGCCTCGACGACGTCGCGTTGACCGGGCGAATGGACCGGGTGGACTCGGACGCCAAAGGGGTCACCCTGGTGGACTACAAGACGGCGGAGATCGACGGGGACGAGCAGAAGGAGCAGCGGCAGAAGGATGAGATGCAGCTCGCGGTCTACGCCCTGGCCTACAAGGAGATGAACGGACGACTCCCAGATAGCCTGGAGCTGCGCTTCGTGATGTCGGGGGCTTCGGCGCCCGTGAAAGTGACGGAGGGGGACGTTCGGAGGACGCGAGAGAAGATCGCTTCGATCGCCGCGTCGATCCGCGAAGGGGACTTCACCGCGAAGCCGAGCGCGTTCGCCTGCCGGCGGTGCCGCTGCCGGCCGATCTGCAAGGAGTCCGCGGTCTAGACGAGGATCTTGTCGAGCGCCGAGGTGATTTGCTGCTTCGGGACGGCGCCGACGATCTGGCCCGCGACCTTGCCGTCCTTGAAGATGTAGAGGCTGGGGATGCTCCGGATCTGGAACTGGGTGGCGACGCGCTGGTTCTGGTCCACGTCCAACTTCGCGACCTTCACCCTCCCGTCGTACTGCTTGGCGACTTCCTCGACCACCGGCGCGACCATGCGGCACGGACCGCACCATTCCGCCCAGAAATCCACGAGCACGGGGATGGTGGACTTGAGCACTTCGCTGTCGAAGGTGCTGTCGGTTACCTGGAGAACGGTCTCTGCCATGAAGGGGTTGCTCCCTCGAAGTCGCTGAATAGGTTGTGGTTACGGGCCCACGCGTGCTGGACCCTCATCGTAACCCTTTAGATTCCTTGTTTCAAGACGGGATTCCGACGCGAAGGCTCAGCTCCCTCGTCCCGCCCTGCGTTGACACCCCCCAGCGGCTCCAATAGACTGCCCCGACGAGCCGCGCCCGCGGCTTCCCGCATCAGCGCCGGGAGAATCCTTGATCCAGGTTTCCGAGCTCTCGAAGACGTTCCACGACCGGAAGAAAGGCGACATTCCCGCGGTCCGCGGCATCTCGTTCACATGCCGGCCGGGGCAGGTCTTCGGCCTCCTGGGCCGAAACGGCGCGGGCAAGACCACGACGCTCCGCATGCTCGCGACGATCCTGGTTCCCACGGGCGGAACCGCCAAGGTCGCGGGGTTCGACATCATCGAAAAGCCCGCCGAAGTCCGGCGGCGGATCGGGTACCTCTCCGGCGACACCAAGCTCTACGACCGACTCACGGGTCGCGAGCTGCTCGAGTACTTCGGCGCGCTCGCGGGGATGCCGCGCGTCGCCATCGCGCAGCGTCTCCGCGAGCTGACCGAGCCGTTCCAGCTGGGCGAGCTCCTCGACAAGCGCGTCGGCCGGATGTCCACGGGGATGAAGCAGCGGCTCTCCATCACGCGCGTGGTCTTCCACGATCCGGAAGTTTTGATTTTCGACGAGCCGACCGCGGGCCTCGATGTGATCGGCGCGCGCACCGTGCTGGGGCTGATCCAGGAATTGAAGGGGAAGGGGCGCACGGTCATCTTCTCGACTCACATCATGACCGAGGCCGAGCGGATCTGCGACGAGATCGCCATCATCGAGCAGGGGCGGCTCCTCGCGGAGGGG
>JANLXD010000296.1:0-1567 GCA_031364935.1 Candidatus Eiseniibacteriota bacterium | reverse complement strand
GTGCGCCGGTGGCCGCGGATCTCGGCCTCGTCCCGCACGCCGCCCAGCGACATGCGCGAGAACTTCCGTCCCAGCGCCCGCGCGATCGACTTCCCGAGCGAGGTCTTGCCCACGCCCGGAGGCCCCACGAAGCAGAGGATGGGTCCCTTGAGCGTGCCGGCCAGCTTCATCACGGCCAGGTACTCGAGGATCCGCTCCTTCACCTTCTTCAGGCCGTAGTGGTCCTCGTTCAGGATCCCCTCGACCCCCTTGATATCGCCGTTGTCGTCGGTCAGCACGCTCCATGGCAGCGAGACCAGCCAGTCGATGTAGTTCCGCACGACGGTCGCCTCGGGCGACATGAAGGACATCTTGCCCAGCTTGTCCAATTCCTTCATGGCCTTCTCGTGGACGTCCTTCGGCATCTTCGCCTTCTTGACCTGCACCGTCAGCTCTTCGACCTCGTTCGAGAACTCGTTTGCGTAGCCGAGCTCCTTCCGGATCGCCTTGAGCTGCTCGTTCAGGTAGAACTCCTTCTGGTTCTTCGTGACCTGGCTCCGGACCTGCCCCTCGATCTTCCGCTCCAGCTTGAGGATCTCCAGCTCGCTCGCGAGGGTCTTGGAGAGCAGCCGGAAGCGCTCGAGGAGATCGTCCTCCTCGAGGATCTGCTGCTTCACGCCCACCTTGAGCAGGAGGTGCGAGGCCACGGTGTAGGAGAGGAGCACCGGGTTCGTGATGTTGTTCGCGGTGGCGAGCACCTCGTCCGGCACGCGCCGGTTCAGGTGCACGTAGTCGTTGAAGGAAGCGAGCACGTTCCGGATCAGAGCCTCGAGCTGGGCGTCCTGCTTCACGTCGTCCTTGAGGATGGCGACGGACGCCGACATCGATTCCTTCTCCGAAAAGAACTTCTTGCCGCGGCCGCGGCAGATGCCTTCGACCAGCACGCGCATGGTCCCGTCCGGAAGACGGAAAAGCTGGAGCACGCGCACGACGGTCCCGACCCGATAGAGGTCCTTGGAGGCGGGATCGGCCACTTCGGGCCGCTTCTGGGCCAGCACGAAAACCACCCGGTCTTTCTGGACGGCCGCTTCGATCGCGTTCACGGACGCGACCCGGCCCACCAGGAGCGGGATGGTCATGTAGGGATAAATGACGACGTCTCGGAGCGGGAGGAGCGGGATCTTATCCCGGATCTCGAAGACTTCGCCGTCACGCTCGATTCGGATCATGGGTACCTTCTTCCTGGAAATGGCAGACCTCTCGGGGTATGGGCGCGCCCCGAGGGCGAGCCCTTTGGTTCAATTGTTCGGGTCGGGTGCTACGGACTTAGATGCTGTTGGGGCCGAACCGCTTCCAAGCGTTGCGGCTTATGCTTCCTTCCGCCGGCGGTCGCCGCGGAAGGCCAGGATCGGAAGCGTTTTCTTTTCGATCACGTCGCGGGTGATCGTGCAGCCGACCACTTCCAGCCGCGAGGGGATCTCGTACATGAGGTCGAGCATGGACTCCTCGAGGACCGCTCGAAGGCCGCGCGCGCCGGTGCCCCTCTTCAACGCCAGCTCCGCCACTGCCTCGAGCCCGTCCTCGCTGA
>JANLXD010000288.1:0-3060 GCA_031364935.1 Candidatus Eiseniibacteriota bacterium | reverse complement strand
CGGCCACATGGAGTCCGTGCAGGTGCTGTACGACCCGCGCAAGATCTCCTACGGAAAGCTGCTCACGATCTTCTGGCACAACATCGATCCCACGCAGGGCGACGGGCAGTTCTGCGATCGGGGCGCCCAATACCGGTCGGCCATCTTCGTCGCGACTCCGGAGGAGCGCCGGATGGCGCTGGCTTCCGAGCGGGTCGCCGCGGCCGAGCTTCGCGTGAAGAAGCCGATCGTGACGCGAATCCTGCCGTTCACGGCGTTCTACCCCGCCGAGGATTATCACCAGGACTACTACAAGAAGAACCCCGCGGACTATCACGCCTACCGGACCGGCTGCGGACGGGATCGGCGCCTGTTGAAAATCTGGGGCGTGGCGCCGCACGCGGCGGGATAGGGCGCCGGCGACGGGCTAGCGCGTGCCCGCCGCCGCTGATCCCGCCGCCCCCAGTCCCGCGGCCCGGCCGGTGGACCAGGCCCAGGCGAAGTTGTAGCCGCCGATCGGCCCGAACGCGTCGAGCATCTCCCCGCAGAGGAACAACCCCGGCCAGCGCCGGCTCTCCAGCGTCCGCGGATCGATCTCCGAAAGCGCGACTCCGCCCCCGGTCACCTCGGCCTTCGTGTACCCCTCGTCTCCCGTCCAGGGAAGCTCGAGCCGCGTGAGCGCTTCAACCACCCGCCTCCGCTCCTCGCGCTTCAGTTGAGCCAGAGGCGTCTCCCCCGCGACGCCCGAGTCCGTGAGGAGCGCCTCCGCTAACCTCGCCGGCAAGCGTTCGCGGAGCCCGGCGATCACGGTCCCCTCCCCCTGGCGCAGCCTCCGGTCCCACGCCTCGGCATCCCAGTCCGTCCAGCGCGCGAAGATCCGCTGCCGGTCGGGTCTCCCTGAAACACAGAGGTGGGAGAGGTTCAGGACGGCCGGGCCGCTGTATCCCTTGTGGGTGAAGAGAAAGCCCCCGCTGGTGACGAACGTCTTCCCCGGGGCCATGGGCGCCTCGAGTGTCACCGGAAGCGAAATCCCGCTAAGCGGCGCATGGCGGTGCGGCTTGGCGAGGAGGGGTGTGAGCGCGGGGTAGGTGTCGTGCATCTCGTGCCCGAGACGCCGGGCAATCGCCAGCCCGGTGCCGTCGCTGCCGGTGGCCGGCACCGACAGGCCGCCGGTCGCGAGGACGACGGCCGACGCGTCGATGGCGGCGCCGCCTTCGACGGAGACGCTCCATCCGCCGTCCCGCGGAGCCGCGTCGGTCACCACCGCCCCAAAGCGCGTCTCCACTCCACGGCGCCGCGCCAGGGCGAGGAGCCCGTCCCGCACGTCGCGCGAGCGGTTCGAGACCGGGAAGAGCTTTCCGGTTTCCTCTTCGAGTGCCAGGGGGATGGCCAGGGTCTCTTCGAAGAACCGGCGCTGTTCGCCGAGGGGCCACGCCAGGAGCAGCTTCCTCATGGTGTTGGGTGAGGAAGTGGTGACGAATCGGGCGGGGTCGAGCGCCGACGGGAGCACGTTGCAGCGCCCGCCACCGCTCATCACGATCTTCCGACCGCCGTCCTTGGTGCGCTCCAGGAGGAGGACGCTCCGGCCGGCCTCGGCGGCGAAAACCGCGGCCATGACCCCGGCCGCACCGGCCCCAACGACAACCACGGGAGGCCTGCGGCTCATTCTCTATCTCCTGTCATCGCGCGTTTCCTTCTGAGGCACGGACCATGCAAACACAAACCAGTGCTCCCCTCCGGGATCGAGAGGAGAGAGGCGGCGTTTCGGCTTGCGGCGAAATCAGCAACCTAGTACCGCACCGATAGATGACTAAGGGATTAGTCAAGTTGCGAGCTTTACGTGGGGGCTCGAGCGTCGCTGGGGTTCGGAACCTCCGGATACGGTGTCTGCTTCGATTTGCACCAATTCGGAGTGATTCGTGGAAGAAATTACATGAATCGGTTCCCAAATCCCAAGTGTGCAACAGGGAGACTCCCGGGAAGGCTGCTTCCATGTGGCGGCCATAATGAGGATCTGACTAATGGAGCGTTATCGGAATTTCTTCACCAGCGTAGCAGTGACGGGACTGGCTTGCGCCCTTATCACTGGGTCCGCCCTCGCACTACCGGCTCCTTCACTCCAATTCGATCCGGCGGCTGACCAGGTCGTGGCGAGCGCTTCGGCGCAGCCCATGACCCTGGCCATGACCTCCGCGACGAAAACCGGATTCGGAAGCCGCGCAAGCGAGTTGTCGCTGGCGCGGGGTGTCTCCCGGGACGGGGCTCAATTGGAGTCAGGCACGGTAGTCGGGACGAGCTCCAACCGCGCATCCAAGTCCAAGAAGACGTACATCATGTCTGGATTGGTTCTCGCCGCCATGGCAACGCCGATCGCCCTTCACCGGTCCGCAAACGATAATGGGCCGGCGAATTCTGTAGCAGCAGCCGGGTCGAGCAATTCCGGGAATGCCGCTCAGGCTGGCCTCGGCGAGGGCCATTACTTCGGCGACGGTTGCGGGGATTGTGGCCACAACGACTGCGGTGACTGCGGCGATTGCGGCGACTGCGGCGACTGCGGCGAATGCGGCGACTGCGGCGACACAGGTGGTGGTGGCGGCGGCGGTGGCGGCGGTGGTCAGCTGCCCGAGCCCGGCACCGTACCGCTGATCGGAGCGGGCCTGATGGTAGCGCTCGCGTTCCGGTCGCGTCGGTAGTTTCGTTTGCGACATTTGACCTAGGGGCGAGCGCGGGGGATCTTCCCCGCGCAGCCCGACGGTCGGCCTTCCTCGAAAACGCCCCGCGGAGCGGCTGATGAAGTGGCGCCGCCTCTCCCTCATAATCGTCCGATGAACCGTAAGAAATCTGCCTGGGTCTTGGCGGTCGTGGCGGATGCGCTTCAGATCGTGCTTCTGCCTGCGACCGCGGGAGGCTTCCTGTCGCCCGTCAACGACGCCCTGGACTTAGTTGTCGCGATCGCGATGATCTTTCTGCTGGGATGGCATGTGGCCTTCCTGCCTACCGCAATCGCCGAAGTCGTACCCGCCCTGAATATCTTCCCCACGTGGACGGCGGCAGTGTTCTTCGTCACGCGACGGCGCCAGG
>JANLXD010000277.1:0-2874 GCA_031364935.1 Candidatus Eiseniibacteriota bacterium | reverse complement strand
TCCCGACCGCCGAGGACGAGAGACCGGACGCGAGGAGTGCGACGCCGAAGAGGACGCTGGAGAGCTGGCCCACCATGGGGCGAAGGGTCTGATGCGCTTCCTCGAGCGATTGGACGTGGGCGCCGTGTGCGTAGAAGACCGCGGCCGACATGATCACCATGGCGGAGTTGACCACCCACGCCACGTTCATGGCCACCAGCACCTCGATGCGCTCCATCCGGAAATGCCGTTTGTGGTCCTTGCTGCCCAGCTCGGCCCGGCGCGGCAGCACCAGCGCCGAATGCAGGTAGACCACGTGGGGCATGACCGTGGCGCCCAGCATCCCGACCGCCACGTAGATGCTCTGCGAGTTGATCGTGGGCACGATGATGCCCTTCACGATGGCGGGGACGTTTGGACGGACCATGATCAGCTCGATCACGTAGGCGAGGGAAATCACGCCCACGAACCCCATGATGACGTACTCGAGCCGCCGGAATCCCAGACGCTCCACGGCCAGGATCACGAAGACCGTGACGCCGGTCAGGAGCGCGGCGGGAAAGAGCGGCCAGCCAAAGAGCAGCGAGAAACCGATCGCGGCCCCCAGGAACTCGGCCAGGTCCGTCGCGAGCGCGGAGATTTCGCCGGCGACCCAAAGCCCCAGGGTGACCGGACGAGGAAACCAGTTCCGGCAGTTGCGCGGCAGGGAGAATCCGGTGACGATCCCCAGCTTGGCCGAGAGCGTCTGGACCAGGATCGCCATCAGGTTGCTCCAGAGGAGCACCCAGAGAAGGTCATACTGGAACCGCGCGCCCGCTTCGATGTTCGTAGCGAAGTTGCCCGGGTCGATGTAGGCGATGCTGGCGACGAAGGCGGGTCCGACGAAGGGGACGAATTCACGGAGGCGGAGTCGGTTCGACAGAGTGGGCGGCGTCCGTGCCGGGGAAGTGCCCTCCATAGACCGGGCACGCTATCGCGCCGGCCGCCCCGCCGCAAGCAGACTCTGAGCCTGAAAACCGGTTTCAGCCGCAGTCCGCGGTTCAGAATTCGCGGTCTCCGGCCGATAATTCATGCGATGCGCTCGCCTTCTCCCGAGTCTATTCTCGGAACGGATCACCTCGACGCCAAGGGAGAGCCGACGTGATGTTTGCCGCGCCGACACTCGATAAAGAACAGCTGATCGTGAAGCACGGCGCCCCCGTCGCGCCCTATACCACGTTCGGAATCGGGGGCCCCGCCGACGTGCTCGCCGAGGTCTACACCGAGCGCGCGCTGCAGGAGGTAGTTCGGAGCGCCGTGGATTCGGGGCTCCGCTGGCTCCTGATCGGCGGCGGCTCGAATCTCCTGGTCGGCGATACCGGATTCCGCGGGCTCGTGATCGTGAACCGGATCGAGCACCTGGTCGTGGACGGCCACCGCATCACCGCCGGCGCCGGCTGCGACCTGGGCGAAGTGGTGGAGGCGGCCCGCGAGCATTCCCTCACCGGGCTTGAGTTCGCGATCGACATCCCCGGCACCGTCGGGGGCGCGATTCGCGGGAACGCGGGCGCCTTTGGCCGGAGCGTGGGCGAGATCGTGACCCGCATCCGGCTCCTCGAGGGCACGACGCTGGTGGACCGCGCCCCCTCCGAGCTGGGATTCGCCTACCGCCACAGCCGCCTCAAGGAAAACACCCACATCGTCGTGGAGACGGAGTTCGCGCTCGCCCCGGGCGACCGGGCCGAGATGGACCGCGTCATGGGGCAGCACGCAGCCCAGCGCGCCCGGCGGAAGGAAAAGGGACTCAACACCGCGGGCTGCTTCTTCAAGAATCCGGTTCTCCCCGACGGCACGAAGATCGCCGCGGGGCAGCTCTTGGAGACCGCTGGCGCCAAGGAGATCCGCGAGGGCGGCGCCGGTGTCCACGCCTACCACGCCAACTACATCGTCAACAAGGGCGGCGCCTCCGCCCAGGAAGTGCTCCGCGTGGCGCGCGAGATGAAGCGCCGCGTGGAAGAGGCCAACGGCATCGCGCTCGAAGAAGAGGTGATGGTCGTCATCGATCCGCCGGCCCCCGGCGCGGTCTGAGGTACCCGCCTCGCCGCCAAAGCAAGCCGCCCCGCCGCTATTGACCCCCCCTCCCGTTACCGATACCGTCAGGTCCCATGGCGAATATGGAACCGAGCGAGCGGCTCGCCGCGCTGCCTCGGTATCTCTTCGCGGAGCTGGAACGGAAGCGCGCCGACGCCGAGGCAGCCGGACGGGACGTCATTGATCTCTCGATCGGCGACCCCGACCTGCCTACGCCGCGCCCGCTCCTGGACCGGATGGCCGCCGCCGCCCTGGATCCGGCCAACCACCGGTATCCGAGCAGCGCCGGGCTTCCCGCCGCGCGCGCCGAGGTGGCTGCCTGGTTTTCGAGCCGCTTCGGCGTCTCCGTCGATCCCAAGCGCGAGACGGCCATGCTCATCGGCTCGAAGGAGGGGATCGGGCATTTCCCGCTCGCTTTCCTGAACCCGGGAGACGAGGCGCTGGTCCCCGACCCGGGGTACCCCGTCTACGCCGCCGGCACCGTGTTCGCCGGGGCGACGCCGGTCCGTTATCCGCTTCGCGAGCCGGCCGGCTTCATCCCTGAGATCCGGGACCTGGATCGCCGCGTCACTCCGAAGACCCGCATGGTGTGGGTGAACTATCCGAACAATCCCACCGGCGCCACGGCGCCGCTCTCCTTCTACAAGGAGCTGATCGCGTGGGCGGCGACGCGGGATCTGATCGTGGCGAGCGACGCGGCCTACAGCGAGCTTTACTACGACGAGCCGCCGCCCAGCGTGCTCGAGGTACCGGGCGCGCGCGAGCGCGCGATCGAGTTCCACTCCTTCTCCAAGATGTTCAACATGACGGGCTGGCGGCTGGGCT
>JANLXD010000271.1:0-1978 GCA_031364935.1 Candidatus Eiseniibacteriota bacterium | reverse complement strand
GCCCCTCGATCAGCTCCACCTTGAAGTCCTCCCCCTCCTTCTTGAACTTGCTGAGCGCCTCGTCCCGCTTGAGCTCGCCGCGCACGAAGCGGTGATCTTCGTCCGCGATCTGGTGCATCAGCTCCTCGATCTTGGCGAGGTCGTCGGGCTGGAACGGGCGGTCCACCTGGAAGTCGTAGTAATAGCCTTCCTCGATGGCGGGACCGATGGCGAGCTTGGCTCCGGGAAAGAGCTTCACGACCGCCGACGCCATGAGATGCGCGGTCGAGTGGCGGATCACGGCGAGCCCCTCGGGCGACTCGGCCGTGATCATCTCGACCTTTCCCGAGTCATGGAGCGGGGTGTGGAAGTCGATGACCTTGCCGTTCAGCTTGGCCGCGATCCCCTCCTTGAACCCCTCCTTGTACTGGGACATGAAGAGGGAGTCGAGGGTGGTGCCGGGCTCGGCCTGGAAGGTGCGGCCGTTCAATTCAAGCTTCAACATTCGGGATGTCGCTCGCTTTGGATTGGTGAGGAAATGGTGGGCGATAGAGGACTTGAACCTCTGACCCCCTGCATGTCAAGCAGGTACTCTAACCAGCTGAGCTAATCGCCCATCTCCTTACAGAGCAGCGCAGTATATAGACTCGGAGATTTTCTGTCGAGAGCGCGATCTGGAGCCTCGAAGTCAACGGACCACCTCGTACACCAGCGCCCCCGGACTCTCGAAAACCCGATGGAAACCGGGGATGTTGGCATTCGGGGCGGCGAAGGGACGGATGGCGGCCCGCATGGCGAGCTCCGCCCCCGAGACCAGCACGTAGTCCGCCCTCTCGCGCAGGGCGACCGCGTGGAGCGAGTCGGGATTGGCCACGTCCGGCAGCGGCACGAAGCGCATCCTCGCGAGGAAGGCCGCGTGCGGTTTCCGCGCGATCACGGCACTGCCCTGCGGCTTTTCCTTGAGGAACTCCACCGCCTGGGTCAGGTCGTAGGGGCCCGCGACCACGTTCTCCGGATTCTCCGGATCGCGCGTCCACGCGTAGGCCGAAACGGCGATCGGAACCCAGAGCACCAGGAACAGGAACGCCCGCGCCGGAAACGCGCGCTCGATTCCCGCCATCAGACGCGCCACCCGCGGCGAGCCGAACGGCCACGTCGCGAGCGCGGTGTAGAACGGGAGGAGCGGAAGCGAGAAGCGGGTTCCGTAGAACACAGGGACCAGCGACACGAATGCGAGCGCCCCGAACGTGAAGTAGGCCGCGATGCGGCGCCCCGGGCGATCGGCGAGAAAGAGAAGCACGCCCACGATCGCGAGGAGACCCCACGGCGGCGACACGAGCTCGAAGAGGTCGCGCTTCAGGTGGTCGCCCACGTTCCCCACCATGGCCGCTACGAAGCGCCCCGGATCCAGCAGGACCACGTCCGCGAAGGATTGAATCTTCCGCCCGCCGCCGTAGAAGAATTTCTCCCAGTTCCCTTCTCCATAAACGGCATAGCCCACGTTGACGTAGTTCGAGTTGGTGAGCGGGTTCCCCGTGTGGGCCGCGTTGATCCAGAGCCACGGCAGCGCGGCGAGAACGAAGCCCCCGCTCCATAGGGCCGCGCGCTTCCATCGCGCGGCCGTCGAGCCAGGCGGCACGCGGAAAAGGAGGAACAGCGCCAGCGCGCCCGGTACGAGCACCGCGCCGTTGTATCGCGTCGAGAAGGCCCATCCGCCAAGGAGTCCTGACAGAAGTATGGCGCGCCACCCCGGCGCGCCGCTTCGAAGCAGGAGCGCGATCGAGCCGAGGAACACCGCGAGGAAGAACATGTCGGTGCCGACCTCGTAGGTGTTCGCCAGGAAGACGCGATTCCCGATTACGAGGAGCAGCCCCGCGAGCGCGAGGCCGGGGCCGAAGAGACTCCGGTGGAGGCGATAGAGAAGGAGAAGAGCGAGCGCGGCGGAGAGGAGCGACACGATCTGCGCCGCGCGGAACGTCTCGAAGCCGAGGATCGAGAC
>JANLXD010000255.1:0-4092 GCA_031364935.1 Candidatus Eiseniibacteriota bacterium | reverse complement strand
TTCTCCGGCCGCGCCTCCCTCATCTACCACCACAACATGCCGACGCAGGCCAAGGAGATCCGGAAGGTCCAGGACTGCTCGGTGCCGTATGCCGCCGAGCAGGGGCTTCGGCACTACCACTTCAAGACCAAGGGCCTTTCGAAGAGCGGCGACCCCGTCTCGGGGCGTGTCGTGCTGCTCCACAACAACGACGTCTCCATGGCGATCGCCGTCCCCGACAAGAAAATGGATTACTTCTACCGGAACGGCCAGGGCGACGACATGTACTTCATCCACGAGGGGAGCGGCCGCATCCAAACTGTCTTCGGCGAGCTGCACTACCGTCCGGGCGACTACGTCGTGATTCCGCGCGGCACGTCGTACAAGTTCGAGCCCGAGGACGGGCCGCAGCGGTATCTCGTCATCGAATCCGCCTCCTCCATCGAGACGCCCAAGCGCTACCGAAACGAATACGGCCAGCTCCTCGAGCACGCCCCGATGAGCGAGCGGGACATCCGGAAGCCCGAGCGCCTCGAGACGTTCCCGGAGGAAGGGAAGTACGAGGTCCGCATCAAGGCGCGAAACCAGATCACCGCGTATGAATTTCAGTTCCATCCGCTCGACGTGGTCGGATGGGACGGATTCCTCTATCCCTACATCTTCAACATCGAGGACTTCGAGCCGATCACGGGGCGCATCCACATGCCGCCGCCGACCCATCAATGCTTCGAGGGGCGGAACTTCGTGGTCTGCTCGTTCGTGCCGCGCATGTACGACTACCATCCGCAGGCCGTGCCCGTGCCGTACAACCACTCGAACGTCGACTCGGACGAGGTGCTCTACTACGTGAACGGGAATTTCATGAGCCGCCGCGGCATCGAGGTCGGCTCCTTCACGCTGCACCCGTCCGGGATCCCGCACGGGCCGCACCCGGGCGCGGCCGAGGCGTCCTTGGGCGCGAAGGAGACGGGCGAGCTGGCGGTGATGCTCGACACGTTCTACCCCCTGAACGTCACGAAGGACGCCGAGCCCTACGACGACAAGACCTACCCCTACTCGTGGCTGGAGCCCAAGTTCACGGGCGAAGGCGCGACCGGGTGAGAGAGCTCGACCCGCGGGAGTTGGCCCCCGCGGACGTCTACGCGCTGCTCGTGGGCTGCGTCGTTCCGCGCCCCATCGCGTTCGTCTCCAGCCTGAGCGCCGATGGTGTACCCAATCTGGCGCCGTTCTCGTTTTTCAACGCCGGGGGCGCGCACCCGCCTTCTCTGGTCTTCTCGCCCGTGACGACAGGAGCCGGGCGCGACAAGGACACGCTGCACAACGTGCGCGCCACGCGCGAGTACGTGGTCCACATCGCGCCGTGGCCCCTCCGCGAGAAGATGAACCAGAGCTCGGCCGACTATCCTCCCGAAGTGGACGAGTTCGAGGCCGCCGGTTTCACCAAGGCGCCGAGCGTGCGCGTGAAGCCCTTTCGCGCCGCCGAGTGTCCGATCGCGATGGAATGCCGGCTGTTTCAGATCGTGGAGCACGGCACCGGGCCGTTGCGCGCGAATTACGTCATCGGAGAGGTTGTCTATTTCCACATCGACGAATCGCTCTTGAATGGGCTCCGAGTGGACTCGAGCGCGATCGACGCGATCGGGCGACTCGGCGGGCCCCACTACACTCGCGTGACGCGGGAGTCGACGTTCACGCTGCCGCGGCCGACCGCGCCGGGTCCGGTGAAGTGACAGGCAAGCCAGCGACGGAGGATATAGGCGTGTCCAGAGAGGGAGTCATGAACCAGCTCAGTCCGTTTCAACTTCTGCGGGAGATGGCGAGCGGCTACGCGCTGCCTCGATGCCTTCACGTCGTTTCGGACCTGGGCGTCGCCGACAAGCTGGACGACAAGCCGCGCTCGGCCGCCGAGCTCGCCAAGGAAGTCGGCGCCGACCCCGACGCGCTCGGTCGCGTGTTGCGGCTGCTCGCTGCCAACGGCGTGTTCGAAATGAAGGGGGACAAGTTCGGTCACTCGCCGGCGTCACGGCTTCTGCGAAGCGACCATCCGCAGTCCGTGCGCGCGCTGGCGAGGATGTTTGGTCTCCCGATCAACTGGAGCGCCTACGCCGAGCTGGAACACACCGTTCGCACCGGGCGCCCGGCGCTCGAGAAAGTGCTCCCGGAGGGATTCTGGTCGTACTTCGCGGCCCGCCCCGAGGAGAGCGCCATCTTCAACGGCGCGATGGCGGGAAAGGCGCAGGGCCAGGTCGCGGGAATCATGGCCGCCTACGACTTCTCCGGCTACAAGCGGATCGGGGACATCGGCGGCGGACGCGGTCATCTGCTCCAGGCCGCGTTGGCCTCCGCGCCCAAGGCGCAGGGGGTCCTGTTCGACCTGCCCCATGTCATCGAGGACGCCCGCGGTCTCGCGTCGGATCGACTGACGCTGCAGGCGGGCGACTTCTTCAAGGATCGCCTGCCGACGTGCGACCTCTACATGATCATGGAGGTCATCCACGACTGGGGCGACACCGAGTCGGCCGCGATTCTGAAGGCCGTCCGCCAGGCGGCGCCTCCCAACGCCACGCTGCTCCTGCTCGAGTCGATCGTCCCGGACGATCCCGGGCCGGACTGGGCGAAGACGCTGGACGTGCACATGCTCACCCTGCTGGGCGGGAGGCAGCGCACCCGGCCCGAGTACGAAGAGCTGCTCGGCCGCGCGGGCTTCGCCCTGAAGCGGGAGATCTCGACGTTCGCCGACATCTCCATTCTGGAGGCCACCGTACAATGAGCACGGCCACAAGCACCGACCTCACCGCCGCCGACGTCGCCTGGGACCTGGAGCCTCTGGTCCAGGGAAAGGGCGAGGCCGGCGTGACCCAGCTTCTCGACGAGGCCGAGCGGCGCGCGAAGGCGCTCGCCCCGCATCGGGGCCAGATCGCGGCTCTTGCCGCCCTCGACGCGCCGGCGTTCGCCGCGCTCATGCGCGAGATCGCGGCGATCTCCGAGCTTCTCGGCCGCGCAGGCTCCTACGCGGGGCTCCGCTTCGCGATCGACACGGCCGATCCCACGCGCGGCGCGCTTCTCGCGCGCACCGAGGAGCGGGGCACCGCGATCTCGAACGAGCTGATCTTTCTGAAGCTAGAGTGGGCGGCGCTTCCCGACGAAAAGGCGGACGCGCTGCTCGCGAGCCCGGCTCTCGACTTCTGCCGCCATCATCTCGCCGTCGAGCGGCGGCACCGCCCTCACCTCCTCTCCGAGCCCGAAGAGCGGATCCTCGCCGACAAGGGAGTGACCGGGCGGAGCGCGTGGAACCGCCTCTTCGACGAGCAGACCTCGGCCATCACCGTCACGCTCGGCGCCGAGACGACGGGCCTGGAGGA
The DNA here is from genome assembly GCA_031364935.1 of Candidatus Eiseniibacteriota bacterium. GTDB lineage: Bacteria > Eisenbacteria > RBG-16-71-46 > SZUA-252 > SZUA-252 > DASQJL01. The sequence goes on along the minus strand of JANLXD010000255.1, from coordinate 751 downwards.
GGCGCTGGCGCGGCTCCACTCGCCCGATCGCGAAGTCCGCCGCACGGCGGCCGGCGCGGTCACGGCCGCGCTCCAGCCCGGGCTTCGCACGCGCGCCTTCATCCTGAACACGCTTCTCTCGGACAAGGCGATGGACGACCGGCACCGGAGCTACGCTAGCTGGATCCAGAGCCGGAACCTGGACAACGAGGCGAGCGACGAGTCGGTGCAGGCGCTGGTCAAGGCGGTGCAGGGGCGCTACGACCTGCCGCAGCGCTGGTACACCTTGAAGGCGCGCCTCCTCGGAATCGAGCGGCTGGCCGACTACGACCGCTACGCCTCGGTGGCGGAATCGGACGGCACCTTCGGCTGGAGCGAGTCGCGGGAGCTGGTGCTGGACGCCTACCGCTCGTTCTCGTCCGAGATCGCGGCCTCGGTGGGGCGCTTCTTCGACGAACCCTGGATCGACGCGCCGGTCCGTCCCGGAAAGCAGACGGGGGCGTTCTGCTCCTACACGGTCCCGTCCGCGAATCCCTACCTGATGCTGAACTGGACCGGGCGCCGGCGGGACGTGCTGACTCTGGCGCACGAGCTGGGGCACGGGGTCCACGCGTACCTCGCGCGCGGGCAGGGTGTCTTCCACCAGTCGACGCCGCTCACCATCGCGGAGACCGCGTCGGTGTTCGGCGAAACCCTGACTTTTGGGAAGCTCCTCGCCGAGACCAAGGACCCGAACGCGCGGCTGGCGCTCTTGGCCGAGAGCCTCGAGGGG
>JANLXD010000095.1:0-2500 GCA_031364935.1 Candidatus Eiseniibacteriota bacterium | reverse complement strand
CCCCGTTGAAGATGATCGCGAGGCGGCCGTCCTCGGTGAAGATCGGCTGGTGTCCCAAGGCGAGCCCGATGATCGACAGCCGACGGAACGCCAGGCCGATCGGGCCCTTCACATGGAATCCCTCGTCGTCGGGACCTCGGTGCTCCAGCACGTGCGCCATCCGCTCGACCGTCTCGCGGCGGACGACGGTCGCGCTGCCGGTCTCTCCCGCCAGGAACACACCCGCGATTCCGCACATATCAGACCGCCGCCGAGCGGGCTTGGCGCGCCTCCCGGGCCGCTGCCCGCGGGGCGAACGCCGTTGTGTACAGCTCGGCATACGTGTCGACCATCCGCTGCATGCCGTGGTGCGCCTCGACGTACGCGCGGCCGGCGTCGCCCACCGACCGCCGGAGCGAAAGGTCGGCCAGGAGCCCCGCGATCCGATCCCCCATCGCCTCGTCGCCCCGCGCCGGCACCAGGAATCCGGTCTCCCCCTCGCGGACCAGGTCGACCGTCCCTCCGACGGCGGTGGCCACGACCGGACGCCGGGCGGCCATGGCTTCGAGGATGGTGTTCGACATTCCCTCGTAGAGGGAGCTGTTCACGTAGACGTCGCTCGCGAGAAGAAGCCGGGGCACGTCGCGCCGCACGCCGGCGAACCGCACCGCGTCCCCGGCGCCAAGCTTGCGCGCCAGGGCCACGAGCTCGGAGCCGCGGCCGCTGGCGGGATCGCCCCCCACGATCAGGAGCCGCGCTCGCGGGCGCGCGGCATGCGCGCGCGCGAAGGCGCGAATGAGCGTGGCGTGGTCCTTCACGGGGCGCATGCCGCCCACGTGGATCACCACCTCGTCGTCGGGCTCCAGTCCCAGCTCGCGGCGGAGCCCGGCGCGGTCCACACCTTCGTCGAACGCCGAGAGATCGACGCCGTTCGGAATGGAGGCAATCCGCTCCCGGCCGATCCCCCACGACTCCTCCAGCTCCCGCGCGAGATTCCCCGAGACGGCCACGAAGCGCGTGACCAGCGGCGCGAGCCGGCGCTTGACCCAGAGCCGCCGGGCGGGCGCTCTCTCTTCGTCGTGCCCGTGCTCTCCGTGAATCACCACCGGCACGCGGGCCAGGCGGGCGCCCAGCACGGCGTACATGTAGGTCTGCCAGTTGTGGGAGTGGACCACGTCCACCCGTTCCCGCCGGAAGAGGGACGCGAGAATCCCGATGAGTCCATAGTTCCGCCGCGTGCGCGCCCCAAGGGCACGGACCTCGACGCGGGGTAGGAGGACCCCGCGGGTCACCTCGTCCTGGTGCCGGAGGCAGCAGATCATCGGATGGATGGAGGCCGGCAGGCGGTTCACCACCTTGATGACGCCGTACTCCATCCCGGCCAGCACCAACGCGTCGACCACGTGCATGACGCGGATCGGCCGCCGGTCCGGAGCCTCATCTATGGCATTAGGCTTCAATTGGAACCCTATTCTTAGAGGCCACTTGCATCAAGCGGCCTGGGTCAGACCCGGCGCGTATCCGGGTCGATGAAGAGGCGGTGCCACTCCTCCAGGACGAGGAGGCACCAGATCCAGTCGCTGTAATCCCGCTTCCCCTCCTCGTGCCGGCTCAGGACCTCGCGCACGGCTTCCGGACGGAAGTAGCCGCGCGCCAGCGTGCGTGGGTCGAGGAGCCGTTCGCGCGCGGTCTCGCGCAGCTCCTTCCGGAACCAGGCCCCCTTCGGCACCGCGAACCCCTGCTTCCGCTTGGTGAAGACCGAAGCGGGCAGGTGCTTGGCGAGGATGCGCTTGAAAAGCACCTTCGAGGCGCCCCCGTCGAGTTTCAGCCGGGCCGGGACCGTGGCCATGAACTCCACGAGCGTGTAGTCGAGGAGCGGGGCGCGAACCTCCAGCGAGTGGGCCATGCTGGCGCGGTCCACCTTGGTGAGGATGTCGTCGGGGAGATAGCTCATCGTGTCGATCCACTGGAGCCGCGAGACCAGATCGACCTGCTCGAGCTCCGCGACCGACACACCGGACGGGAGGTGCGACCCTCCGTTCCCTCCGGCGCGGTGTCCATGGCCGCCGTTCGACCCGCCCCGATTTCGCATCTCCGGCGCGTAGAGCCACGATTTGATATACGGGTAGAGCCCCAGGCCGTAGCCGGGGGTCAGGTCCGAATGGTGAGCGACCGAATAAAGCCGGTTCCGCGCCGGCGCGCCCACGGGGAGCGCGTCCACGGCCGGCGCGAGAAGGCGGCGCCGGATCGGCCCCGGGATCCAGGACCATCCGCGGTCCGCCACAGCACGCTGGTAGCGGGTGTACCCGGCGAACAGCTCGTCGCCGCCGTCGCCGGACAGCGCCACCGTCACATGCTGCCGCGCCATCTGGCAGACATACCAGGTCGGGATCATGGACGAGTCGCCGAACGGCTCGTCGAAGTGCCAGACCAGGTCGGAGAGGATCCTCGTCGCCTCGGGCTTCACCACGTGCTCGCTGTGGTCCGTGCCCAGGTGGCGCGCCACGACGCGGGCATCCTC
>JANLXD010000213.1:0-2035 GCA_031364935.1 Candidatus Eiseniibacteriota bacterium | reverse complement strand
CCGGATGCCGGCCAACGCGGCCGGTCCCCCCGGAATCACCGACTCGACCCGCACGCCCAGCGTGTCCGCCGCGCTCGCGGGGCCGCGCTTCAACCGGATGCCCAGGTAGCCGCGGCGCACCGAGCCGTGCTCCACGAGGTCCGCGACGATCCGGTCCACCTGATCGACGGGCACCGCGAGCAGCACCGCGCCGGGCGCGCTCCCCGCGACTCCGTTCGGCGTCGCGAGGCCCGAAGGCTCGGCCGGGGCCTGCATGCCGCGGCCGACGATCAGGGCGACCCACTCGCCGTCCTCGTTCACCACGGCGCCGCCCGCCAGTCCGGGATACCCGGGCGCGTCGATCTCGAGCACCTCTCCCGAGTACGGGAAATCGACGCGCTCGCCGCGCCCGACAATCTGGCCCAGGGCGGCCTGCGGCCGCGTGATCGAGACGTTCGAAAGCACCGCCACCCACGTGCCGACCGCGAGCGACTGCGGCGCGGCGCGGCGCAGGGAGCGGAGCATCGGCTCCTCCAGACGGAAGACCGCGAGGTTCGACTGCCGGTCGACGCCGCGCAGCAAGGCGTTCCGCTCGACGCCCTCGCCCAGGAGCACGCGCACGCTGCCGCCGGCGAAGGCCAGGCTGGCGGTGGTGACGAAGTCGCGCTCGTTCACGGCGACGCCGGTTCCGATGAGGCGCTTCCGCTTCCCCGGCGGCGGGGCGTTAAGAGGCGCGTTCGACAACCGGGGAAGGGCAACGACGGTGAGAAGGCTCGCGTGCAGGGAATCGAGGACACCGAGAAAGGAGCCCGATTCGGGACGGAGCGGGCTGGGCGCGGGAGCGGCCGCGGCGGCCGACTCCCATGCGCCGGCCAGCAGGGACACGAGGAGCGCCGCACTTGCCGCCCGGAGGCGGGTCATTATCGTGGCGATGGGGGTCCGGAGACCCAGCCCTTCGTCAGAAAATGATGTACACGTCATCGGAGGGACGACCCGTGACGGGTACGATCGAAGTCCGATCCGAGCCGTTGGTGCGGTTCAGATAGAACTGATCCAGGATGTATTCGTCCTGATAGGGTGCGCCGTTCACGCGTGCGGAGTCGGCCGATTCGGTTCGAGCGGAAGCGGTGCGCACGGCCTCGTCCCGCGTGGAAGTGCGCTCGGTCCGGGGCGCCGACGCGATCGTCTCGCTCGCCGCGGGCAGAGCCGGCGCGGTGGAGACGGGGCCCATGGCGACCCGATCGGAACCGCCGGATGACGGCGCGTTAGCGGTCGCAGCCGGAGACGGCACGCGGCCGGCGACCATGGGGTTGTGAGCAGGATTCACCATGAGGAACGCGATCCACGCCACGCAGGCCGCGGCTCCGGTCAGGAACACCGGGCGCAGCCGCGCGGGTGCGAGCCACTCCGAGAGCCACTCGACGACCGTGGGACGAAGCGCTTCGCCGGTTCGGATCCGGTCCATCACGTCCTCTTCGAAGTGGGGACCCGGCTCGTACGACGGCAGCGCGGCCATGAGCTCGACGGTCGCCCGCAGCTCCTCGACGGCCGCGGAGCAACGGCGGCACTCGGCCAGATGGGATTCGAGCGCGTGGCGCTCCTTCTGGCTCAGCTCATCCTCGACAAAAGACGAGTAGAGGCCTTCAGCAGACCGGCAGTTCATACATCCTCCAGTTTCAGAAAGGGCTTGAGCCGCTCTTTCAGCATCAGTCGCGCGCGGTTGATCCGCGATCGCACGGTCCCGCCCGGGATGCGGAGGATCTCGCCTACCTCTTCGTAGCTGAGACCCTCCACGTCCCGGAGGACGACCGCCTCGCGATAGCGCGGGGGGATTTTCCGAAGCGCGTCCGCGACCTTCTGCTGGATTTCACGCGCGTTCAGGTCCTGGTCGGGCAGCGGCTTCCAGTCAGGGAACGGAAGACCCTGACCGCCGGATTCCTCGTCCATCGCGTCCAGGCTGAACGTGCCGCGATGGCGGACCCGGCTTCGAATCTCGTTCTTCGTCAGATTGACCGCGATCGTGAAAATCCAGGTCGAGAATTTACCGCTCTTCCGG
>JANLXD010000175.1:0-3300 GCA_031364935.1 Candidatus Eiseniibacteriota bacterium | reverse complement strand
CCCCTCGGCGGCCATCATCGCGACCACCGCGCTCGAGTCGATGCCGCCGGAGAGGAAGGCGCCCAGCGGCACGTCGCTGATCAGGCGCCGGCGGACCGACTCCCGGAACCGTGACTCCAGCTCCTCCCGGTACTCCTCGTCCTTGCGAGGCGGATCGTCGGCATGGAACGTGGGCCGCCAGTAGCGCCGGACGGTCAGCCGGCCGTCTTCCAGCGTCAGCCAGTGCGCGGGAGGCAGCTTCGCGACGTGGCGGAGAATGGTGCGCGCGCCGCCCACGTAGTAGGTCGAGAGGAACTCGTCCAGGGCCTCGGGATCGATCTCCCGCGGCACTCCGGGCGCCGCGAGCACGGCTTTCAATTCCGAGGCAAAGACGAATCGGTCGCTGGAATGCGCGTAGTACAGAGGCTTCTTCCCCAGCCGGTCGCGCGCGGCGAACAGGCGGCGGCGCGGCGCGTCCCAGATGGCGAAGGCGAACATGCCGTTCAGCCGCTCCACGCACGCCGGACCCCACGCGGCGTAGGCCTTGAGGAGCACCTCGGTGTCCGAGCGGGTCGCGAACACTTCCCCCTCGGCCTCGAGCGCGCTCCGGACTTCGCGGAAGTTGTAGATCTCCCCGTTGAAGACGATCGTATGCGCGCCCCCCGCGCCGTCCATCGGCTGGTGTCCGCCGGAGAGATCGATGATGGAGAGGCGGCGATGGGCGAGTCCGGCGGGCCCGATCACGGCGATCCCCTGATCATCGGGCCCCCGGTGGGCGAGCAGGGACGCCATGCGCTCGAGGATGGCTCGGTCGGGACCCGCTGCGGGCGAGAGCTCGACAATGCCGGCGATGCCGCACATGGGATCAGGATACCGCTTCCCGGCCCGAGGGCCGCACGCCGGCGGCCACGCGGGTCAGGAGCGCTTCGAGGGCGGCGCCGTGGTCGGCCCAGCGGTGGTGGCGCTCGACGTAGGCCCGCGCGCGCGCGCCGGCCTCCCGCCGCCGCTCCGGGCTTCGGAGCAGCTCGACCACGTGGGCCGCGAAGGCCTCCGGCTCATCGGCCACGCTGGCGCCCGCGTGCCGCATGGCGTCGAGACCCTCGAACGCGGCCGTGGTCCCGACCACCGGAAGGCCCATGGCCATCGCCTCGAGGATCTTGTTCTGAAGCCCGCGCGCGACCCGGAGCGGCGCGACCGAGACGGCCGCCGACGCGAGGTACGGACGCACGTCCGGGACCGTGCCGGTCACTTCCACGCCGGGCTGCGCGGCGAGCGCGCGCACGGCGCGCACGGGGTCCCGCCCCACGATAACGAAGCGGGCGTCGGGGAGCGCGGCGCGGATGCGCGGGAAGATCGCCGAGCAGAAGTGCCGCACGCCGTCCACATTCGGAAAGTAGTTCATGACGCCGGTGAACACGATCCGCGGCGCCTCGCCGTGGTCGCCGCCGTTTCGCGCGGGCGAGGCCGGCGCGGTCGCGCCGGCGAAGGCCGGGTCGAAGTGCGCCAGGTCCACCCCGTTCTGGAGCACCGTGAAGGGGCGGTCGGGCACGCGCGCGGCGAGGAGCTTCGCCTCCCGCTCGGAGACGAAAAGCGAGTGGTCCCAGGAGCGGGCCACGCGCTCCTCGTGCCGCCCGAGCCGCTCCGCCTCGCGGGCGTAGACCCAGGCGACCGGGCCGCCGCGTCGCTCGGCGTAGAGGCGCCACTTGTCGGAGTCCACGTCGACGAAGTCCATCAGCCGCGGCACTGCCGAGCCGGCCGGCACGTACTGGGCCATCACCGAGGAGAAGCCGACGGCGACGTCCGCGGCACCCAGACGGGCCCAGGCCGCGCGCTTCAGGGCGGCGCTGTCGAAGGCAGCCTCGGAGAGCGAGCGACCGTCCATGAGCCCGCGCAGCGCCGCGATCCGTGCGGCCTTCGGCGAGCGGTAGACCACGTCGACCGAGGAGCAGAACTCGCGGAGCGCGGCCGCGTGCTTGAGATCTTCGCGATCGTCGGCGAAGCAGACGAGCGCAATCTGGTGGCGCTCGCTCAGGGCGCGTACCTGGTGGTACGAGCGGATCTTGTCCCCCTTGTCGGGCGGATACGGGATCCGATGGGCCAGGTAGAGGACGTTCATGGGAAGAACCGTACGATCTGCGGACCGATCCGCTCGGCCAGGACAAGGGGCAGGCGCTGCCAGAGCCGGACCATCAGGCTGAAGCGCGGATTCCTGGGGCTCAGGTCGGGAATCCCGCGGTCCCGGACCAGCCGGTACTGATAACGGAGCGGCGTCGGCGTGAAACCCCAATGGAGCTTGAACTCGAACGATCCCGTGTCCCGCTTGCTCCGGCCGAAGTCGAACACGCGGCAGCCGCGGTCGGCCGCCTCACACATCAGCTTCCAGTACATGTAGTCGCTCGCCGAGTACGCGTACGCCTCCCGGAGGGTGCCCGCGTAGTACGGCAGCACCTGCCAGTCGTCGAAGATCGAGAGGACGGCCGACACGGGCTTCGTTCCATTGTCCACGACGAGGATCCGGCAGGCGTCGCCGAACTCCTCGAACAGGTTCCGGAAGAGGCGCTTCGGAAAGACGGGCGTGCCATGGTTCCGCACGTTGTGCGAGTAGATGGGATAGAGGACGGGGAGCAGCTCGGCTCCGCCCGTCCGGTGCGTGAGACCATGCTTCTCGGCCTGGCGGATGCTGGTCCGCCGCTTGGCGCGGATATCGTTCCAGTTCGCCTTGTGGTCGGGTCCGATCCGCCTGCGGAACGTCACATAGAGGTCCTTTACCGGGAGCCCGTCGAAGCGCATCCCGCCCCGCAGCTCGACGTAGTGCGCCCCGATCCGCTCTCCCAGGTCGCTCGCGGCCCCCAGGAGGGCTTCGCCCGCGGCCGAGTCGTCCGCGACCACGCCTCCGTAGGCGGCGAAGGGAGAGGAGATGAGCGACGTGCCGAATGGAAAGCCCGGAACCTGAAAGAGCGGGAGCGCCCCCACCACTTTCCCGCCTCGAAGCGCGAGAAAGCCGTGCCAGCGGTATCCGTACGTCCGCGCGATGACGCGCTGCCAGCGCGCGCGGTGGAGGGGCGTGGCGTCGGGGTGGGAGCGGAGGTAGGCGTCCGACCTCGGGTCGTCCAGCTCCACCGCCTCGACGCGAAGAGACTCGAGGTGCGGGCGGGCCTCGAGGATTCCCGGCGACTCAGCGCCCACGGCGGAAGTACTCCACCGTCCGCGCCAGGCCGTCTTCGAAACCGATCGTGGGCTTGAAGCCGAAGAGGCGAACCGCCTGGTCGATCGCGGCCTGGGAGTGCTTGACGTCGCCCGGCCGGGGGTCGCGGTGCACGA
>JANLXD010000076.1:0-3334 GCA_031364935.1 Candidatus Eiseniibacteriota bacterium | reverse complement strand
CCCTCGGATAACGGAGCCGGAAGCCGCGCGCGCGGTACCAGGCCTCGGTGATCTCGTCCTGGGGGAAAATCCCGTTCAGCGCTTCCCCCTCGGCCATCATGTTCGCGATGGTGTTCCGGTAGGGGATAGGGAGCTGGCGGTCCTTGTCGACGAACTCCACGCTCATCCCCTGCGACTGCTTGACGCCCCACCCCGCGAGAAGGCCCAGGACGATGTCCTTGCCGCTCACCCACGGCTGGAGCTTCCCGCGGAACGTCACGCGGCGCTGCTTCGCCACGTTGACGTAGATGTATCCCGTCGCCCAGCCAAAGCCGAGCGTAGTGCTCCCCACGCCGATTCCCACGGCGCCGTACGCGCCGTAGGCGCGGCTGTGCGAATCGGCGCCCGGGTAGAAGCCTCCGGGCGCGATCAATCCCTGCTCGGGAAAGTAGAAGTGGAAGATGCCGGTCCCCGGCGGCGCGTAGTGGGGGGCCCCGATGCCGTGCTTCAAGGCGAACTCCCGAGAGATCGACGTCTGCTTGTCGTCCGCGTCCTTCCCGGTGAAGACGAAATGGTCGTTCGCGATCGCGGCGAGGCGCGGCTCCGCTCCGGCGTCCGCCGCAGCCCCCACGATCTGGCGAAACGTGTGAATGGCGAACGGAGCGGTGCCGTCGGAGGCGGGGAGGAGATCGGCGTAGGCCTGGATCGTCGCGCCGGGGCGCACGTCCGCGCGTTTGTCCACGCGGTGCGCCCAGAGAATCTGCTCCGTCGCGGAGAGGCGCGACGCGGTGACCGGGTCGGGGAACTCGACGGCCGGCGGCTTCCCGCGCGTGGCCGGGTATTCGCGGCGCCCCGTCGCGAAGATGCCGCCGCTCCGGCGAATCTCCTCTTCCTTGGGGGTGAGCGACTTCGGCTGATAGCTCTTTCTCCGGGTCACGTTCCGTAGCTCGCGGCTCTCCACGTCGAACTCCATCTCGTCCCCGTCCTGCGCGTCCTCGACCGCCTCGACGCTCTGCGCGACGTGCAATCCCAGGTTCAGCGCGTTCCGGCGAAAGATGTCTCCCATGTTCGCGCCGCAGACCACCACCATCTCGAACCCGGCCTCGTCAGCGATCCCCTTGAGCCCCGCGGGTGACATCTCCCGCGAGGAGCCGATCGCGAAGCGGTCTCCCGCCACCAGGAACGTCTCCCCCGCGCCGACGCGCTCGCGGAAACCGGGCATGAGGTGGCGGAAGGCGCCGGCTTTCCAGCGCTCGTCCAGCGTCGCCAGGCTCTCGGAGACGCAGTCCTCGGCCGGGGTGATCTGGTCGGTGTCGATGGCGTCGCGCTTTTTTCCGGGGCGCTTCGGGTCCCAGAAGACAAGGGCGCGGCCGCGGACGACGCGGGAGGTGACGGTGAGATTCACGGCTTCAGTCTAGCGGATCAGAGGAGCCCGCGGGCAGTGTGGAGGTCGGTCAGCGTCTGCAGATAACTCGCGACGTACCTCTCGCCGTCGGCGCTCAGGCAGACGCTGTTGATGCCGGGGACCCCGCTCTCCCGGCCGGGCCGCACCTCCATCCAGATCTCGGAGGATCCGCTCTCGACGTCGATCCGGATCACGCGTGCGGGAATGAGGCCCCGGTCGAAGCCCATGATGAATTTCCCGTCATCCATCCACTGGACTCCCCGGATATGAGCCGGCAGACTGGAGAGCACGCGCGGCTCCCCACCGTCGACGGGATAGATCGCGTGACCGGAGGGGCCGAGCATCCAGACCCACCGCCCGTCGGGCGATATGAGGACTCCGGTGCGCCCGACTCCTTCCTCGGCGAACGGGGTGGCGGTGCGCTTCTCGATGTCGTAGCGATACGCTCGCGTGCGGCCTTCCGGCTCGTAGCCGATCAGACAGAGGCTCTTCCCATCCGGGAACCACTCCCCCTTCTGGGCCTGGATCGTGCCCAGACTGTGGCGGACGCTCTCGCCGACCCCGATCGGCACGATCTCGATCTGGGTGGCGTCTTGCGCATTCGAGACCAGAGCCCACCGTCCATCGGGCGAGAGGCTGCCCCCATAGCCGTCGGCGATGTGCATGGCGGGAGACCCATCCGTGCCGCGCACGAAGACCATCGGCTTGGCAACGCTGGGGCCAGTCTCGTCGAACAGGACGTGTCTTCCGTCGCGGCTCAAGTCGCGAGCCAGAGACCAGTCGAACCAAGAAAGGTCGGTGACCTCGGACCCCGCGCGTGTTCCAGACTCCATTCGCATCCGAATCGCCATGCTGGCGAGCAGCACGTCTCCCTTCGTGGAGATGTCCGCGATCCCCGCGACGCCGGGGGTGCGCAGCACCGATCGGTGTCCGCCCTGGAGAGAAATGGCGAGGATGGCGTTCGACCCGCCCGTCTCCTGAACGGAGCAGAGAATCTCCCTTCCGTCGGGTGTCCAGGCCGCGCCCCAGAGAGAGGGGAAGCGCTCGCTCAGGTAGCGGACTTTGCCATTCGTGTCGACGAGCGCCATCCGGCCGGCGCTGTCGCCGCTTCCCGGATGGTCTACGAAGGCGATTTGACTGCCATCGGGTGACACGCTGGGGTCGCTCATCCATCCCTGGGTCTTGTGCAGAATGGTCCCGATCGGATATTCCAGCCGCAGCGCGCCCCCGCTGTCCCGAATCGCGGCGATCTTCCCGCCCGGCCCGAACCCCGCCTGGTAGACGTCGTCGATCAGCTCCCGCGGCGTTCCCCCCATGAGGGGAAGCCGAGCCAGAACGCCCAGGTGGATGAAGCCTCCCATTTCGCGCCGCCGGAGGAGCACCGCCAGCTCGTCCGACGAAGACACGTCCAGGAGCAGAGCGTCCCGCAGCCCGAGGGGGCGCGATTCATGGCTTCCGATGCGGGTGAGGAAGAGCTCGTACGGCGCTCCGCTCCATGCGGCCGAGTACACGACGGTCTGACCGTCCGAGGCGTATTTCGCTCCCCCGATTTCTCCCTCGCGGTATGTGAGCTGCTGGAAGCGGGCCTCGCGGGCGATGCCGGGCGAAGTCTTCGCGCTCGATGGCGCGGCATCCGCAGCCTGCACCAGAATCTGGAGTGTGAACGCCAGGTCCCGCGCTGAGTCGAAGCGGGCGTCCGCACGCTTTTCGAGGCAGCGGCGGATGACGGCGTCCAACCCCGGCAGAGCGCCCTCGACCTGCGGCGCTAGCGGCTTGGGGTCCAGCGTGAGGATGGCGGTCATGCGGTCGGCCGGCGTCTCGCCGGGGAACGCCTTCGCGCCGGTCACCATCTCGTAAAGGATCGCGCCCAGGGCAAAGAGATCCGCGCGATGGTCCACGACTCCCTCGCGGATCTGCTCCGGAGCCATGTACGACGCGGTGCCGAGGATG
>JANLXD010000151.1:0-1758 GCA_031364935.1 Candidatus Eiseniibacteriota bacterium | reverse complement strand
GCGCGTGGGATTGGATGAAGTCGGCGGGGAGTCCTTCCAGGTCGGCGGCCGAGTCCACCAGGATGAAGCGCGAGTCGTTCCGGATGTTCTTGTCGAAATCCTGGCCGGTCTGCGTGAGCTGCTGGAGCAGGTCGGCGATCTGCTTCCGGGTGGCGTCGTCCTTGTCCACGCCGGAGCGTTGGAACTCTTTGAGCGTGCGCTCCACGAAATATCGGGTCGCGGCGTCCGCCTTCGTGAGATTGACGCCGCGCAGCGCGTCGTAGACCTTGCGGTTCAGGCTGATCTCGTCCAGGAATTTGGCCGAGATTCGGGTCTGGTTCTCGGCCTCGGTCCGGAACACCGAGTCGGGGTGCACCGACTCCATGAGGTTCGCCTGGTAGGCCGCGTTTTCCGCGTGGACCATCATGTCGTTGTAGGGGACCAGCGTGTTGTCGATCGTCCGCTTCCCCCGGACCCCGAGCATCCGGTCGAGCGCACCCTTCGCCAGCCGGAGCTCGGCCTGCGAGCCCTCCTTGTACGCGGCGACGCTCGGCTTGTCGCTGTAGAAGAAGGGGGGCTGCTTCTCGGTCTTGGCTTCGCCCGGCGCGTGGAGAGCGGGCAGGAGCGCGGCGGTGATCGCGAAAGCCGTGAGCGCCTTCAAGATCGACTGACAGCGTGGGCGTCTGGACATGGGTCCTCCTCGAATGAAGCGGTTCGTGGGTCGGTAGAGTTATACCTTAGTACAGACGATCCGGGCTCCCGGTTCGTTGAATGCGCTCTTCCGAATTTGGCTGGCCCGGACCGTGTTATCTACCGGCGCTTGCCGCCCGCGGCGCGGCGGCGGGGCTCCTCGCCGGCGCCTTCGCGGTGGCGCGACCCGCGGCCGCTCCCGCCCTCTTCCGCATCCTCCTGTTTCCCGCCCATCATCTCGTGCCGGGCAAACCAGATACCGGGCAGCATGGGGAGCCACAGGGTGAGCCCGCGAAAGAGCAGCGTTCCGGTCAGCGCCACCTCGAGCGGCATTCCCAGGTAGCGCAGGGCCGCGACGCAGCCCGCTTCGAAGGAGCCGACGCCGCCCGGGAGGAGGCTCAGCGTCGCCGCGATCGAAGCCAGGACGAAGCTCGTGAACGCGACGTTGAAGGTCGGGGGGTGGCCGATCGAGCGGAGGAGGAAATCGAGTGTCAAGCCGTCGAGGACGATGATCCCCAGCTGGAGCGCGATCGATTCCAGGAAGAGCATCGGGTGGCGGAGCGTCGAAGTGGGCGCTTCTTCCATGGCGCAGATGGCTTTCTCGAGGCCGGGGATGCGCGAAAGCCATCGGGGCCGGGAGCGCCGGCTGCCGTACACAATCCAGAGAATCAGGACCGGCATCGCCGTGGCGTAGATCGCGAACACCGTGACCAGGACCAGGATCGTCCGCGAGATGCCGTGGCGCATCCACAGATAGCCCACGACCCAGGCCACCGACATGGCGTAGGACGCATAGAACGCGAGGGTGTTCACGACGACGGCCGCGGTCGCCACCCCGCGCTCCACGCCGCGCCGCTCCAGGGCGCGCACCACGAGGACGGTGCCGCCCAGTCCGCCTGTCGGCACCACCTGATCCACGAAGAGCTTGGCCAGCCCCAGCGGCACCAGCCCCATCAGGGAGCGGCTGACCCCGGACGCCTTGATCCCGCGCTGGAGCGTGCCCGCGGCGCAGAGATAGGTTCCGATCTGGAGCAGCACGGCGCCGAGGATATAAACCGGCTCCGCGCGCTGCACGATCTCGGTGAAGCG
>JANLXD010000149.1:0-1737 GCA_031364935.1 Candidatus Eiseniibacteriota bacterium | reverse complement strand
CGCGCGCGCACGGAGCGCCCGCGACTCGCCGCGCAAGGCTCCGGCCAGCACCACAGGCGGGAGGTCGACGCCGCGGCCGCGCAACACGCGCAGCGCGTCGACCAGGGTCTCCACGCCCTTCCGCGGATCGAACCCGCCCACGTAGAGCCAGTACGGCCCGCCGAAGCGCGCCTGGCACGCCGCGACCGCCTCGGGCGCGGGAGGTGAAAACCAGCGCGGCACGGCGCAAGGCACCACGTCGATCCGGCCGGCCGCTTCCGGCAGCGCGCCCTCGATGTCCCGGCGGCTCGATTCGCTCAGCGTGACGATCCGCGCGGCCGCGCGCGCGGACGAGCGGACCGCGCGGCGGTAGAGGGCACGATGCAGGAAGGCGGGGCGAGGCCACGGCACGAGCCGCGGCGCACGCCACGGGATGAGATCGTGGAGCGAGAGCAGGGAGGGGAAGGGAAGGCCCGCGGGAACGCCGTGGTTCCAGGTCGCGTGGAACAGGTCGGGAGCCGGATCCAGTCCGCGCAACACTCCCGGAAGCGCGAAGGACTCCCAGCGGATCCGGCCCCCAGCGCCGGCGACGGCCCAGGTGGGGACGTGCCGGGGGAGATGGTCGGGAGGAACCGGGCGATCGGATATGCCCACGAATTCCACGTCGCGCGCCGACAGCTCTTCCACGTACTGGGAGACCAGGAGGCCAACGCCGCCACCTGACTCGAGGGACAGAGGGCGGAGATCCAGGGCGACGCGAAGCGGGCGAGCCATTCGGCGGACCCTACGGGACTCGCGCCCGGAAGGTCAACGATCCGGCGCATCCTACGACTTGACTTGACGTTGCGCGTCCAGGTACCCTTGAGGGGTGCGCCATCGAGGAGGCAACCGTGCGTCCCGAGTGGGACGTCGTGTGGCTCAGTGACATACCTTGGTCGGCGCTCTGGCAGCGCCCCCAACAGCTCGCGACCCGTTTCCCGGACCACGCCCGAATCCTTTTCGTGGAGCCCTGGACGCTGGGGCGTCCGGTCGCCATGCGCCCGGAGCCGGTGGCGCCGCGAGTGCGGCGGATCTCGTTTCCGTTTCTCCCGCTTCACGCGCGCTCCACTCGCATTCGCGCGGCGGCCTACGCATTCGGCTCCGCGGCTCCGCTTACGGGGGCCCTCTTCGCGCTCCAGCGGGTGCTGGCGGCCGGACTCGACGGCCGGCGCCCGGGAGTGAAGCGGCTCGCTGTCGTGCAGAATTTCATGGCCGCCCCTTTCTTGAAGTCGCTCCGCCCCGATCGGATCGTCTACGACATGATCGACGCCCCGCTCCACTTCGCCCCCGTGCCGCCGCGTCTGGTGCCGCGGTGGGAGCGGCTCCTCCGCACCGCGGACCGCGTGGTGGTCACCTCCGCCGCGCTGGAGCGTCTGGCCGCCGCCGCGGGAGCGGCATCGGTCGCGCTCGTGGGGAACGGCGTCGAAGTGGATCGCTTCGCCTCCGACCGCGTGCGCCCGGCGATGCTTCCCGGAAATCCGGACGCGCCGGTTCTCGGGTACGTCGGTTCGCTCCACTCCTGGTTCGACGTGCCGCTGGCGGCGGCGCTGGCTCGCGCCTGTCCCGAGGCCCGCGTCGTGCTGGTCGGGCCCGCGCATCCCGAGACGGCGCGCGAGATCGATCGCGCCTCGCGCGACGCCCCAAATCTATTGTGGATCGGATCCCGCCCCTACGACGAGATCCCCGGCATCGTGCGCGCGTTTCGCGTGGGCCTGATCC
>JANLXD010000069.1:0-3553 GCA_031364935.1 Candidatus Eiseniibacteriota bacterium | reverse complement strand
GGAGCACGCCGACGACGCCGGCCTGGGCCATGGCGCGAAGGCCTCCGTCGTTCGCGTGGAGGAGGTGGTCGGCCGAAATCGCGCCCACTTCCGCCGCGAGCGCCGCGGCGCCCACGTCGGCCAGCTCGTCGGCGTGAAGCTTGGGCCTCAGTCCGAGCGCGCTCCCGGCTCGCAGGATCACGCGCGCCTCTTCCACCGTGAAGACGCCCTTGTCGCAGAACACGTCGCAGAAGCGCGCGAGCCCCTCGGCGACGACCGCGGGGATCATCTCCTCCGTCAGGAGCGCCACGTACGCCTCCCGGCGCTCCCGATAGTCGTCGGGCACCTCGTGCGCGCCGAGGAAGGTGGGGATCACCTCGACCGCTTCCCCCGCGGCGGCCCGCATGACGGCTCGGAGCTGCTTCCGCTCCTCCTCGAGGCAGAGGCCGTAGCCGCTCTTCGCCTCGACCGTCGTGGTCCCCTCGGCGAGAAGCGTCCGGAGCCGCTCGCGCACGCGCGCGACCAGATCCTCTTCCGTCACGCCGCGCAGGTGGCGCACGCTCGCGCGGATGCCGCCCCCCTTGGCCGCGACCTCGGCGTAGCTCTCCCCGCGGGCGCGCGATTCGAACTCGCCCTCCCGCGTGCCGGCGAACGGGAGATGCGTGTGGCAGTCGACGAAGCCGGGCGTGACCAGTCCGCCCGACGCGTCGAGCACGGCCGCGGCCTCTCGCTCGGGGTAGCGGGCCACGATCTCGGCCGTGGCGCCGACCGCGGCGATCCGCCCGTCGACGCAGGCGACCGCGGCGTCGCGGAGGAGCCTGGGACGGTCGAGGTCGGGACCCGTCAGGGGCGCGTCCCCGGGCGGCGCGGTCAAAAGCTCCGTCGCGGACAGGATGAGCAGGTCACTTTTCACGTGAGGAACTTCATGTAAGGGGCTTCACGGAAGGGGCTTCGGGCCGGGCCGGGTCACGGCTCGGTCGGGATGGTGAGGCGATTCTGCTTCGCTGTCTCCAGCGCCTCGGGGTAGCCCGCGTCGGCGTGCCGGTAGACCCCGGTCGCCGGATCGTTCGAGAGGACGCGGCGGAGCCGCGCGAGCCCCGACGGCGTGCCGTCGGCGACCATGACGACGCCCGCGTGGATCGAGTTGCCGATCCCGACGCCGCCGCCGTGGTGCACCGACACCCACGACGCTCCGGAGACCGCGTTCACCAGGGCGTTCAGGATAGGCCAGTCGGCGATCGCGTCGCTCCCGTCGCGCATCGCCTCGGTCTCGCGGTAGGGCGACGCGACCGAGCCGCAGTCGAGATGGTCGCGCCCGATCACGATGGGAGCCTCCACCTGGCCGCGCTCCACCAGCCGGTGGAGCACCGCCCCGAACTTCTCCCGCTCCCCCATGCCGAGCCAGCAGATCCGGGCCGGCAGCCCCTGGAACTGGACACGCTCGGAAGCGAGGCGGATCCAGCGGCGGAGCGATTCGTCCTCGGGGAAGGTCTCGAGCACGGCCTGGTCGGTGGCCGCGATGTCGCGCGGATTTCCCGACAGCGCCACCCAGCGGAAGGGTCCCTTTCCGCGGCAGAAGAGCGGCCGGATGAACAGTGGGACGAAGCCCTGGATCCGGAACGCGTCGGCCACCCCCGCCTTGACCGCCTGGGCGCGGATGTTGTTCCCGTAGTCGAACGTGAGCGAGCCGGCGTCTTGGAGCTGGCGCATCGCGCGCACGTGGAGCCCCATCGACGCGACCGAGCGGACCACGTACTCCTTGGGCCTTTCGGTGCGCAGCCGGATCGCGTCCTCGAGGGAGACGCCGGCGGGCACGTAGCCGTTCAGCTCGTCGTGAGCCGAGGTCTGGTCCGTGACCAGGTCGGGCTTGACCCCGCGCTTCACGAGCGCTGGAATCGTTTCGGCGGCGTTTCCGACCAGGCCCACCGAGAGCGCCGTTTTCGCGCGCACCGCGTCTTCCACCCAGCGGAGCGCCTCGTCCATCGAGGAGGTGGCGCGGTCCAAGTAGCGCGTGGCCACCCGCCGCTCGACGCGCGAAGGATCCACGTCGATCGCAAGGCAGACGCCCTCGTTCATGGTGACCGCGAGCGGCTGGCGCCGCCCATGCCGCCGAGCCCGGCGGTCAGCACCCAGCGACCGCGCAGGGTGCCGCCGAAGTGCTGGCGCGCCGCCTCGGCGAACGTCTCGTAGGTTCCCTGGAGGATCCCCTGCGTGCCGATGTAGATCCACGAGCCCGCTGTCATCTGCCCGTACATCGTCAGCCCCTGCGCTTCCAGCTCGCGAAACGTGTCCCAGTCGGCCCACTTGGGCACGAGGAGCGAGTTGGCGATGAGCACGCGCGGCGCGTCGGGATGGGTCCGCACGATCCCGACCGGTTTTCCCGATTGGACCAGGAGCGTCTCGTCGTCGGTCAGCGTGCGGAGCGAGCGGACGATCGCGTGGTAGGCCGGCCAGGAGCGGGCCGCCCGCCCCGTGCCGCCGTAGACCACCAGATCCTCCGGGCGCTCGGCGACGTCGGGATCGAGATTGTTCATCAGCATGCGGAGCGCGGCTTCCTGGTGCCACCCCTGGCAGGAGCGGTGGCTCCCGCGCGGGGCGCGCACCGGCTCGGGCGGAGGCGTGCCCAGGAGCGCGTTTCTCGGCGTCGTCGCGTTCAGCTTCGCTGTCATCGCGCCCCCCTCTGGGCCACCGGCTCCTCCGCGAACGACTCCACCCCCGCCGCGCCCGCCGCTTTCCCCTCGGCGATCCACGCGTCGAGCCGCGCCAGATCCTGGTCCTGGCGCCGGTCCGCGGTGAGCGGCGGCACGCGCTCCCGGATCCCCGCCTGGAGCGCCTCGAGCGGCGCGCTCGACCGCAGCGGGCGCAGGAACTCGATCCCCTGCGCCGCGCAGAGCATCTCGGCCGCCACGATCCGCCGCACGTTGCGCGTCAGCGTGAGCGCCTTCACCGCCGCGTGCATCGCCATGCTGACGTGGTCCTCCTGCCCGGCGGATGTCGGGATGGAGTCGATGCTCGCCGGCTGCGCCAGCATCTTGTTCTCGGAGACGAGCGCGGCCTGAAGATACTGCACGATCATGAGCCCCGACGTCAGCCCCGCTTCCCGGCTCAGGAACGGCGGAAGGTCGCTCTTCGAAGGGTCGAGGAGCAGGAACGTCCGGCGCTCGGACACGGCCCCCACTTCGGCCATCCCGATCGCCAGGAAGTCGAGCGCCTGGGCGAGCGGCTGGCCGTGAAAATTCCCCGCCGAGATGACGTCCCCCTGCTCCGCGAAGCAGAGCGGATTGTCGGTGGCGCTGTTCACTTCCGTCAGGAGCACGTCCCGCGCGTAGCGCGCGGCCTGGATGGAGGCGCCCAGCACCTGGGGCGCGCACCGGAGCGAGTACGGGTCCTGCACGCGCGCGCACGCCGCGTGCGAGGCGAGGATGCCGCTCCCCTCGAGCAGCCGCCGCACCGCGGCCGCCGAGGCGGTCTGCCCGGGATGGGGACGCGCCGCGTGGACGCGCGCGTCGAACGGTTTCGCACTCCCACGCAAGGCCTCCACCGTGAGCGCGCAGGCGGCGTGCGCCGCGCGCAG
>JANLXD010000027.1:0-5443 GCA_031364935.1 Candidatus Eiseniibacteriota bacterium | reverse complement strand
TTCGGCGATCAGGTCTCGCGGCGGATAGACGGCTTCGGCGATCGCGAGAAGCCGCGCGGCTTCCGGACCGACCGCGGTCCTTTCGATGGAGCACGTGAAGTCGCGCTGCTTCTCGTCGCAAGGCTCCGGAGGCGGCGCCTTGGCCTCGGGCCAATGGATGTAGTAGCCGTCCGGCGGGGGCACGGGAGCGGACACGCCGGCCGCGGTCGCGGCAGCCCCGGTGGCGAGGAGGCAGACCGCGGCGGAGATCGGGACGAGCCGGCAGGCAGACCATAGGGGCATGGATTCGACTCTACTCCTGCGCCGGGGCCGTTGGAAGCATGCGGTAAGCGCCACGAGTCGGCCTGATACCATGCACGCATGAAACGGCTCGCGAAGCGGCTGGTGCTGGGCACGCGCTGGGAAGCGCCGATCCGCCTCGCCCACCACGCGGTGACCCGCAGCAGGAACAGCCTCTACGACGCGCAGACCATCGCCATCATGGACCGTGTGCTCCGCCCGGACTCGAACGCGGTGGACGTCGGCGCTTTCGAGGGTGGGATGCTGCGCCACATGGTCCGAATGTCCCCGCAGGGCCGGCACGTCGCCTTCGAGCCCCTCCCGGACCACTACGCGGCACTGGCCGCGCGCTTCCCTCAGGTAGACGTGTACGGCTGCGCGCTCGGCGAAGCGCCCGGGGAGGCGGACTATGTCCGCGTGGTCCAGTTCCCCGCCCTGAGCGGTCTTACCCGGCGGCCCGACCTGGGCGGCCGGGCCACGGAGACGATTCGCGTCCGGGTGGAGACCATGGACCGCATGATCCCGCGCGATCTGCCGGTGAGCTTGATCAAGGTCGACGTGGAGGGAGGCGAGCTGGGTGTGTTCCGCGGCGCGCGGGAGACGCTCGAGCGAAACCGGCCCGTGGTGGTGTTCGAGTGCGGCTTGGCGGCCGCGGCGGCCGGAGCGACTCCGGACGCGATCCACGAGGCGCTGGCGGAAGGCGTGCTCAGGGTCTCGACACTTCAGGCGTGGCTCGCGGGTGGCGCCCCGATGTCGCGCGGGGAGTTCAGCGACGCGGTGCTCGGCGGCCGCGAGTTCTACTTCGTCGCCCATCCCGGATAGGGGCTTCGGTCAGGCGGAGCGGACTTGGGTGACTCCTCCCTCGATCTGCGCCTGCACCTGCCTCCGGAACTCGAGCGGCCTGCCGATCCGGTCGAACCGCTCGGGCGTCCCTCCGGTGCCCCGCACGGTGACCGTGCCGAACCCGAGCGACTTGCCCAGAAACGTCTCGTCCACGACGACACTCTCGATCTTGGAGAGAAAGATCTCGATCGTCTTCCGGCTGAAGAAGCCGGTCTTGATCAGTACCCGCTTGTTGGTGACGGCGATCTCGGTCGCGTTGCGGCGAAGGATTCCCGCCAAGATGACGGCGCCGCCCGCGAGGGCCAGCAAGGCGCCGGTGATCATCGCGGCCGGAGAGCCCCCGCCCTCGCGCGACACGGCGATGACTCGGATCAGGAGCGCCAGCCCCGCGCCTACGAGAATCCCGCCGGCCAGGGCGTGCCAGAGGAGAACGATCCAGTGGAGGCGCGCGCGGTAGAGCACCGTCTCGCCCGCGATGAGCGTCTTCGGGATATAGCTCACGTGGATTCTCCCCTTGGGTGGCGATAGCGTGGGAACGCGCGCCCAGCCTACCCCCTCCGGACTCCCGCCCACAACCTCCTCGGGGAACAGATGCGGGGGCGCGCGAGCGGTGGTACAGTTCGCCCTCGAAGGGTATTCGCGGTATAATGTTAGGTCCGCCCCCGCGGAGCGGTTTCCTTCACGGTGAGGATCGCCATGAACCCCGATGTGGAGCAGGTCGCCTCCGGGACCACGTTGACAACCAACACCTCCCTTCTCGAGTGGGTCGCCGAAACGGCGCGCAGATGCATGCCCGACCAGGTCGTGTGGTGCGACGGATCCGAGCAGGAGAAGCTCCGGATCACCGACCGTGCCGTCCAGGAAGGCGTGCTGATCGCGCTGAACCAGAAGAAGCGCCCCGGCTGCTACCTCCATCGCTCCGATCCCAAAGACGTCGCGCGCGTCGAGCACCTGACGTTCATCTGCACGGAGTCCAAGGAGGAGGCGGGCCCGACCAACAACTGGATGCCCCCTGCCGAAGCCTACGCGAAGCTCGAGACGCTTCTCGAAGGCTCGATGCGCGGGCGCACGATGTACGTTATCCCCTACGTCATGGGGCCGCTCGGCTCGCCCTTCTCCAAGATCGGCATCGAAGTCACCGACAGCGTCTACGTCGCGCTCTCCATGCGCATCATGACCCGCATGGGAAAGCAGGCGCTCGATCTTCTCGGCGACTCCAACGATTTCAGCCGCGGCGTTCACTCCATGCTCGATCTGAATCCCGAGCGCCGGTACGTCTGCCACTTCCCCGAGGACAACACCGTCTGGTCGGTGGGCAGCAACTACGGCGGGAACGTCCTCCTCGGAAAGAAGTGCCTCGCGCTGCGACTGGGCTCGTACCTGGGCCGCCGCGAGGGGTGGCTCGCCGAGCACATGCTGATCCTGGGCGTGGAAAGCCCCGAGGGGCAGACGACGTACGTCGCCGGCGCGTTCCCGAGCGCGTGCGGCAAGACCAACTTCGCGATGCTCATCCCGCCGCGCCGCTTCGAGGGATGGCGCGTCTGGACGGTGGGCGACGACATCGCGTGGATGCGGGTCGGCCCCGACGGGCGCCTCTGGGCGATCAACCCCGAGGCCGGCTACTTCGGCGTGGCTCCGGGGACCAGCGTGAAGTCGAACCCCACCGCCATGCGAATCGTCGAACGGGACACGATCTTCACGAACGTGGCGACGACGCAGGACGGCGACGTGTTGTGGGAGGGGATGACCGACGCTCCGCCGCCTGGCCTCACCGACTGGCAGGGACAGCCGTACGATTCCTCGTCCGGAAAGCCGGCAGCGCACCCCAACGCGCGCTTCTGCTCCCCGGCGACCAACAATCCCTTCCTCTCGCGCCGCATCAACGACCCGGAAGGGGTGCCGATCTCCGCGATCGTGTTCGGCGGCCGGCGCGCCACGACCGTGCCCCTGGTGCTCCAGTCATTCAACTGGATCCACGGGGTGTGCATGGGCGCCACGATGGGCTCGGAGACGACGGCGGCGGCCACGGGCAAGGTCGGCGTCGTGCGCCGCGACCCCATGGCCATGCTTCCCTTCTGCGGCTACAACATGGGCGAGTACTTCTGCCACTGGCTCGAGATGCGCTCCCGGATCCCCCAGCCGCCGAAGATTTTCATGGTCAACTGGTTCCGCAAGGGGAAGGACGGGCATTTCCTCTGGCCGGGCTACGGCGAGAACATGCGCGTGCTCCGGTGGATCGTCGACCGCGCGCTCGTGGCCGTGGGCGGGCGGGAGACCCCGGTGGGCTGGGTGCCCCGCGAGGGGGACATCGACCTCTCCGGCCTGAATATTCCCAGCGACGACTTCGACGAGGCGACAGCCGTGCGGCCTGACGAGTGGACGGAAGAGTTTCGCTCGCAGGGTGAGTTCTTCCGCACGCTCGAGCCCTACATGCCGCGGGCGCTCGAGCTGCAGCGGGAGCTTCTGGCCTGCGCGATCCAGCTGGGTGTGCCCCGCGAGAAGCTCCGGAACGGCTCGGGCAGCTAAAGCCTCGGCCGCGCGCCCCGCGCTCCGGAGGGCGCCTGGCTTGGCCGTAGTCGTGGCTGGGCTCGCGGCTTCGCTTGCCGCGGTGACTGCGTCCGCGGCTTCCCCTGACTCATCCGCCTCCGTGCAGGAGGCGCCTGCGCGACCCGCTTCCGCGCACAAGGTGCCCGCCCCCGCAGAGAGCGCCGCCGCGGACACCACCGCACCGATCAAGCCGCCGGGCTATTCCTTCCCGGTAGAGGTCGCAGGCGAGCGGGGACGCTCCCGAGATGCCGCCCCCGGCGTCGTAGAGATGTCGGCGCGTCAGCTTCAGAAGATTCCGGGTGTCGTCGAGCAGGACCTGATCCGAAGCCTTCAGCTTCTCCCCGGTGTCCAGGCGGCCTCGGATTTCAGCAGCGGCCTCTACATTCGAGGCGGCGGCCCGGACCAGACGCTGATCCTGCTCGATCAGATCCCGCTCTACAACCCGACCCACGCCTTCGGCTTCTTCTCCACCTTCAACCCGGGCGCGATCCAGAACGTCGTCCTCTACAAAGGCGCCTACCCTTCCCAGTACGGAGGCCGCCTGGGCTCGGTGCTCGACGTCTCCAACCGCGATGGGAGCCGGGAGGCGTTTCACGGCGACGGCGGAGTGAGCATCATCGCGGGGCGGCTGACGGCCGAAGGCCCCATTCGCGACGGCTCCTGGATTTTGTCCGCGCGGCGGACCTATCTCGAGCCGATGCTGGACGCGGTCCGGAACGAGGAGAACGAGATCCCCTCGTATTACTTCTATGACATGAATGCGAGGGTGCACCGCGCGCTCGGATCCGCGGACGACCTCACGATCTCGGGATACCGGGGCCGCGACGCCGTCCATCTCGACCTCGACGTCGGGAGCTACGTCGACATCCGCTGGGGGAACCTGGCCGGGACGGCGCGCTGGACCCGTCTCTTCCGTCCGGGCCTCTTCGGAAGCTTCCAGGTGGCCGCCTCCGAGTATCGGAGCGACACGAACGTCCAGGTCTTCAGCACGCCGCTTCGCTTCGCGAACCGGCTGATCGACGTGACCAGCCGCGCCGATTTTGACTGGCGGCCGCGCCCCGCCCATCGCGTCGGCGCCGGCGCCTCGTTCTCCACGTACCGCTTCACGCTGACGCAGCAGTTCAACCAGGTGGCCCAGCCGGGGTGGGACGAGCGACCCCATGCAGCCGCGGCGTACGTGGAAGACCGCTGGAGCCTGTCTCCGCTCTGGACCCTGCGGCCAGGGCTCCGTGCCGAGCTGTTCGGAAGTCCCGGACGCCTCGCCCTGGAGCCTCGTTTTTCCGCGAGCCGCGTCGTCAGCCCGACCGTCCGGCTCACGGCGGGCGGCGGCGGGTACACGCAGCATCTCCAGCTCGTCACGACGGAGGGATTCAGCGGCGCCGATTTCTGGGTGCCCACCGACCGCTCCGCGCAGCCGGGCCGCTCCTGGCAGGTGGTGGCAGGCGCGGAGTGGGAGCCCTCCTCCGCGTACACGCTCTCCGCCGAGCTGTATCGCACGTGGCTCCGGAACCTGGTCCAGATCGACAACGTTCGCACCGGCGACTCAGAAGGGACGACCACCGAGGATGTGTTCTTCACCGGCGGAAGCGGATGGGCGTCGGGCGTGGAGCTGTTCGCGCAGCGCCGGAGGGGCCCCCTGACCGGCTGGATCGGGTACACGCTGGGATGGAGTCGCCGCCACTGGCCGGAGCTGAACGACGGCGCCGCGTTCCCGCCCAAGTACGACCGACGCCATGACGTGAAGGTGGTGGCGCAGTGGGACCGGAAGCGATGG
>JANLXD010000022.1:0-2473 GCA_031364935.1 Candidatus Eiseniibacteriota bacterium | reverse complement strand
CGAGCTTTCGACCTCGGCGCACTACCACCCGATCCTGCCGCTTCTGGTGGACACGGACGCCCCGCGCGACGTGAATCCCTCGCTGCCGCTCCCGGCTCCGCCCTTTCGGGCTCCCGAGGACGCCGAGGCGCAGCTCCAGAGCGCCCGCGCCACGCACACGCGCCGGTTCGGCGCCGCACCCCGCGGCACATGGCCCCCCGAGGGCGCGGTCAGCGAGGCGGCGCGGGCCCTGATCCGGGCCCAGGGGTTCACGTGGACCGCCTCCGACGAGTCGGTGCTCGCCCGGGCGCTCGAGCTGCGCGACGGGGACTCGCGCGATTGGCCGGCCGGTCGCTACAAGCCCTACCGCGTGGAGACGCCCTCGGGGCCGCTCCTCATGGTGTTTCGCGACCGCACGCTCTCGGACCGGATCGGGTTCGTCTACCAGCGCTGGGACCCTGTCGAGGCGGCCGACGATTTCATGGAGCAGATCCGCTCCGCCGCGGCGCACGCGAAGGGGGACCGCCCCGCGCTCGTCACGGTGATCCTGGACGGCGAGAATTGCTGGGAAGGGTACGAGGACGACGGGCGTCCGTTCCTCGCCGCGCTCTACGAGCGGCTCGAGATGCACCCCTCGATCGAAGCGCTGACGGTCACGGAGGCGCTCGAGCGCATGGCTCCGGCCGACGAGCTGAAGCAGGTTCCGGTAGGGTCCTGGATCCGCGACGACCTGGCGATCTGGATCGGCCACGCCGAGAAGAACGCGGCCTGGGACGCGCTTCGCGAGGCCCGCGCCTTTCTGCGCGCCCGCGGGGCGGCCGCGCCGCGCGAGGCGTGGGAGGCGCTCTACGCGGCCGAAGGAAGCGATTGGTTCTGGTGGTACGGCGACGACCACGAGAGCAACCAGAAGGGGATCTTCGACGCGTTGTTCCGCGCGAATCTCCAGCGCGTGTACGCGGCGCTTTCGTCGGAGCCGCCGGAATCGCTGCGCTCGAGCCTGCTCGGAAGAGCGGGGACGCCGTTGGCGGGAAGCTGGACGGCGGGGGAGGGCGAAGGCTCGATGCACCGGACCACGGGCTTCATCGCGGCGGTGCGATTCTCGGTGGAGGGGGACATGCTGCGGGTGCGCCTCATGTCCCGCCCGGGCGCGGCCGGGCGAGACGCGGCGCTCGTCTTTCGATTCGGAGAGGACGGCGGTGTCGCGTCGCGGCTTTTCCTGGACGGCTTGTCAGCGGGGCCTCTTTCGTGGGAAGGGGGCGCGGTCCGTGGAGAAGAGCCTGGGAGCTATGCGAGGGGGGATTCGGTGGCGGTGCACATCCCCCTGGGTCGAGTCCCCCGCGACGCGCAGGGCGAGGTCGTCTGGCGGGTCGAAGTGGAGCGCGCGGGAAGGGTCGAGGAGCGTGCACCCCGCGACGGATGGTTCCGCATCCACTGGACCGGCGCGGGTTCCGCGGCGGCCACGGAGCGCGGCCATGCTTGACGCGTCTCGGACCGCGTGCTATCCGTCGCCCGTGGCGAACGGGACGCCGTACGAGTCGATATCCGAGCGCGAGATCACGAGTGGTCGCGCGCTCGCGGCGGTCGCCTATCTCCCGGGACTCTGCTTCATCGGCCTCCTCGAGGCCCCGCGCAACCGGTTCGTCCGCTTCCATGCCCGCCAGGGCCTGATCCTCTTCCTGGCCGAGATCACCGCATGGATCGCGATCGCGATCGTCGACGATTCGCTCGGGCGCATTCCGGTGCTCGGCCTGGTCGTCGGCGCCTTCCTTCGGCTGACGCTGGGGCTGGGATTTCTGGCGGCGACGGTCTACGGAGTCGTCAAGGGCCTGGCGGGCGAAACGGTGCGCTTCCCGTTCCTCGGCGATCTGGCGGACAGGCTGCGGTTCTGATGTCCATGATCCCGGAAAAGCGGTTCTGGCTCCTGCGGCGCCTGGTCAAGGTGATGACGGTCGGCGCCTGGCTCGTGCTCGGCCTGGTGCTCCTGGTGACGCCGGTCGGGATCGCGCGCGGGCTCTTGTCCGGGAATACCGTCGAGGTCTGGGACTGGATCAAGTACGGCGTCTCGGGCGGGCTCATCTTCATCAACCTGCTCTGGGTCGCGCAAGGCATCCAGGTGATCCTGGCGATCGAGGAGAACACGAAGCATTCGACGTACGTGCTCGAGAAGCTGACGACGCTGGCGCAGCAGATCCGGGACCGGCTGGCCGAGAACGAGGAGCGGACCGAGGAGACGCGGGGCGAGCCGCGGTAGCGGCGCCGTCGTAGGACGTGGCGGATTCCATGGGCCTGGCGGAGGGATGATCGCCGGGCCATTTTGTTTGGGGCCGGCGTGGATTGCCGGCGGGCCGGGGGGGGGGCATGGGCGTTCATGACGGATAAGGGGTATAATGTCAACTACGCCCCCGGGTACCACGGCAGTCAGCCTGCCACACCTTGGGGGTGTAGTTGACATGAATACCTGACTCAGGTCCCAGAGACCGTTCCCACTAGCATC
>JANLXD010000018.1:0-1564 GCA_031364935.1 Candidatus Eiseniibacteriota bacterium | reverse complement strand
ACCCAGCGCCGCCAGCTCCGGCACCTGGTCCACGTCCTCGACCAGCCAGAGGCGCGCGCGCTTCTCGGTGCCGTGCTCTACCAGAAGGAGCGCCGAGCCGTCGTCGAATTCGATCCGCGCGGAATGCGCCTTGGGGCCAGGCGCGGCCCGCTTCGCTCGTCCGCCGCCGAGCGGAGGCACGAGGTGAAGCCGTCCCAGGCGCATCAGGTGGATGACGATCGCGCGGCGCGACTCGCACTCGAGGATGAGGTACTTCCCCTTCCTCGAGGGAAAGCTCAGGAACTCGCCCGCGAAATCGTCGGGGGAAGCCGCGGTCTGGAGCAGCGCGGGCTGGCGAACCTGTACCGACTGGATGCGCCGCCCCGAGATCCCGGCCGCGAGGTTCTCGGCCAACACCTCGAGAAAGGGCAGCTCCGGCACGGTTATTCCAGCCTGGAGGCGATCATCAGCTTGCTCTGGAAGGGACTCCCCAGCGCACGCGTCGCGCGCACCGCGAAGCGCTCGCGCGCCAGCCAGTCGGCGATTTGTTCGGTGCTCCACGAGGTGCCCGAGTCGAACACCAGGAACATGCGGAGCGCGAAGAGCGCCGCCGCCGGCGACAGAGTCCCCTGGGAATCGGGCATGATGCCGTGGACGAGGAGCGTTCCGCCGGGGCGGAGCGCCTCCCA
This sequence comes from Candidatus Eiseniibacteriota bacterium, assembly GCA_031364935.1. GTDB lineage: Bacteria > Eisenbacteria > RBG-16-71-46 > SZUA-252 > SZUA-252 > DASQJL01. Next base: position 896 of record JANLXD010000018.1, on the reverse strand, counting down.
CGCCTTCCGGATCACGTTGATCCCGTTCTCTTCGCTCTCCGTCTGGAGCACGTTCGAAAGAAGCACCGTGTCCACGGGACCGGGGAACGGATCGGTCCGGTAGTCCCCCGGGAGGAAGTCCACCAAGTCGTCGCACTGTTCCGTGCGCAGAATCTCGCGCGCCACTTCGAGCGTGGGCGGCAGATCGAAGAGCGTCGCTTTCAAGCCCGGCGTCCGCCGAGCGAATTCCGCGGCGAAGATCCCGGAGCCCCCCGCCACGTCGAGGAGAGTGGAGCCGGGCAAAAGCGGAGACAGCTCGGCCACGCGCGGCGCGGCCTCGCGGCTCACCGTGTGCACCGCGCGGATGTAGCGGCGGACGCGCGCCGGATCGCCGGTCAACAGAGCGTCCGAGGTCAGACGCATCCGCGGCGAGCCCTCGCGAACGGATCTCGCGAGATCGGCCCACGTGTCGTACAGCTCGGGCGCCCACTCGACCATGCCGGTCGCGTCGCCCGCGTGCCCCGGGACGAGATAGGGCGCGAATTCACGCGGGAGCACGTAGGTCGAGCCGTGCCGGTGCAGCACGCCCAGCGCCACCACCGCATCCAGCAGAAGCTCGGTGCCGCGAGGGTCCGTGTCGCAGTGCCGCGCCACGTCGGCGGCGACCTGCGGCATCTTCAAGATCTCCGGGAAAAAGCCCAGCTCGTGCGCCGCGATGAGCGTGGCCGATTCCTGATAGCCGTTCAGAATGGTGAGCAGCCGCTGGAGCGGCGGTTCTTGATGTGCGGGCGACGGGCGCGGCGGACCCTCGCCCGCGCTCTGCACGCCGGTCCGAAACGGCTTCATCGGCCGCCGCTCGGGACGGACGAACGAGGTGCCGCCCGAGCGCTCGCCGCGCGCGAAGCCGCCGCCCGGAC
>JANLXD010000016.1:0-2008 GCA_031364935.1 Candidatus Eiseniibacteriota bacterium | reverse complement strand
TCGACGCTCGAAACACGCAGCGTGCGCGGGATGCCGCGCACCAGATCGCGTCCCTTGATCTCCATCTCCTCCTCCTGCTCGAGGCGGAAGGCGGAGCCGATCTTGATCTTGATCTGCTCGGCCGTCTGCTCGCCGATGAGGAGGTTGTAGGCCTTCTTCACGTACTGGACGATCGCCTCGTCCATCTCGTCGCCGCCGACGCGGATCGACTGCTGGTTCACGATGGAGTTCAGGGCCATCACCGCGATCTCGGTGGTGCCGCCGCCGATGTCGATGATCATGTTGCCCGAGGGCTTCCCGACGGGCAGCCCGACGCCGATGGCCGCGGCGATCGGCTCCGGAACCAGGAGCACTTCGCGCGCGCCGGCGTGCTGCGCCGAATCCTGCACGGCGCGCTTCTCCACTTCGGTGATTCCGGACGGGACGCAGATGATGATGCGCGGGCGCACCCACGTGCGGCGGCGCAGCGCCTTCTGGATGAATTCGCGGAGGAGGTCTTCGGTCTTCTCGAAGTCGGCGATGACGCCGTCCTTCAGGGGACGCACGGCCACGATCTCGTCGGGCGTCCGGCCCAGCATGCTCTTCGCTTCCTTGCCGACGGCGATCACCTTGCCCGTCGTGCGGTCCACCGCGACAACCGAGGGCTCGTTCAGCACGATGCCCTTGCCCTTCAAGTAGACGAGGGTGTTGGCGGTGCCCAGGTCGATTGCGACGTCGTTTGAGAACACACCCATCACCTGGTCGAGAAACATCCGTGCCTCCCGAAATCCTGGGAACGACATTGGCAGGCGAATCCTTCGCACTCACGGGCGGGCAGAGCGATCAATTGAGGTTCGAAGCGAACGGAACGTATCAAAGCGATCCGGGGGGCGCAAGGTGTTTCTCCCCCCGAAGCCGCGTTGACAGGCCGGGATACGGGTGCTAGCGTCCGGTTGGGACGTGGGGCCCGCAACGTTACAGGGAGGGTATCGGCCATGGCGGGATGGAACTTGAGGTTCCTCGTTGCATTGACGCTCGTTTTTCTCCTTCCGAGGCCCGGGTTCGCCGCGGGGCCTACCGGCAGCACGCAGGACCGCGACTCCGAAGGCGGCCGGCTGCCCAACGTCCAGGAGATGAAGACCATCGGTGTCGATCGCCAGCTCGCTTCCTTCGCGGGCATGGTGCTCGACGTGAACAATCGCCCGCAGGCGAACGTGCAGGTCAAGCTCTTCATCGATGGCGAGCTGGCGGGGCGTGCGGTGACGGAAGGCAGCGGCTACTACGACCTGAAGGCCCCCTACGATCCGTCCGACGACATCACGGTGCTGCTCTGGTACATCGCTCCGGACCGGTCGCTCATGCCGAAAGAGCTGGTGATCCGTGAATCGAAGGCGTGCGTGGCGAACGGCCTCATCTCCAGGTGCGTGCCGCGGGCCTCGCTGACCCCCGGCCATCAGTTTCGGATCTATCTCTTCGACAACGAGAGCCGGAACAAGGAGCTGGCCGAGTCGGGCTGCCTCCCCTAGCGCCCGCGGCGCTCCCTACACCCAGTAGAAGGGGCCGCGCGCCTAGACGGTTCCGCAGGCCAGGGGGTCGAGCGCCCGCTCGGCCACCTGCTTCCGCTCCCGGACCATGTCGGCCAGATCGGGCGGCAGGTCCCGCTTCAGAAGCTCCTCGTAGATGTACCGCGCGCGCCCCGGATTGTTCAGGGCGCGCCTCTCTATGTCTGCGCTCCGGAGCAGCGCGAGCGTCGCGGAGTGCCGTGCCGCGTGCTCCCGACCGTAGGCCTCGTACGCGCGGCTCGCTTCGCCTAGCCGACCCAATTCCTCGAAGCCCCGGGCCACACGAAGCTGCTCCGCCGGAGGCATCGTGGCGTGCGCGCCCAAGAGCTGCCGCATCTCCTGGTAGGCGTCGCACGCCTGGCGCGTCGCGCCCCGGCGGAGCCATAGCCGGATGGCCTTCTGGAAGCAGGCCGTCGCCCGGGCGTCCTGGTGCGTCACGCGGTGGAGCCGGGCGGCGCGTCTCAGGG
>JANLXD010000004.1:0-3790 GCA_031364935.1 Candidatus Eiseniibacteriota bacterium | reverse complement strand
ACGCACACGTCGCCGGTGCAGATCCGAACCATGGAGCGGCATGCGCCGCCCGTCCGGATCATCTGCCCGGGGCGCTGCTACCGGAACGAGGCGATCGACGCCACGCACCACGTCGAATTCCACCAGGTGGAAGGGCTCTACGTGGACCGCGGCGTCTCCTTCGCCGATCTCAAGGGGACCCTGGAGCATTTTCTGAAAGCCTTCTTCGGGCGGCGGACCGAGATCCGCTTCTGCCCTTCGTACTACCCGTTCGTCGAGCCGGGCGCGAGCGTGGACATTCGGTGCTTCTTCTGCGGCGGAAAGGGATGCGGCGTCTGCGGCCCGCTCTCGGGCGGTTGGCTCGAGGTGCTGGGTGCTGGGATGGTTCACCCGAACGTCTTCCGCGCGGTCGGCTACGACCCGGAGCAGTGGACCGGGTGGGCGTTCGGAGCGGGGATCGAGCGGCTCGTCATGCTGCGCCACGGCGTCCCCGACGTGCGCCTTTTCCTCGAGAGCGACCTCCGCGTGCTGAGGCAATTCTAGTGAAGGTGACCTGGAGCTGGCTGGGCGACTGGACCGGCCTGCCCGAATCGCCCGAGGCGCTGGCCCAGCTTCTCGCGACGCGCGGCTTTCCCGTGCAGTCGCTCGAAGGGGGCGCGACGTTCGATCCGGAGATCGTGGTCGGCCGCGTGCTTCAAGTAGAGCCGCACCCCAACGCCGACCGTCTCCGGCTCTGCCGCGTGGACGTGGGCGGGAGCACGCGCTCCATCGTCTGCGGCGCGTCGAACGTCGCCGAGGGCCAGCGGGTCGCCGTGGCGCAGATCGGAAGCCGGCTCCCGGACGGGACCAAGCTCCGGAAAGCGAAGATCCGGGGCGTGGAGTCCGAGGGGATGATCTGCTCCGAGCGCGAGCTGGGGCTGTCGCAGGAGTCGGACGGGATCTGGGTTCTCCCGGGCGAGCCCGCCGTGGGCGCGCGCCTGACGGACGTGCTGGGCTCCGGCGACGCGGCGCTGGACGTGGAGATCACGTCGAACCGCACCGACTGCATGTCGGTGCGCGGGCTGGCCCGCGAGGTCGCGGCCGCGCGCGGCGAGAAGCTGAAGCCGCCCCCACCCCTCAAGGCGGCCGGCAAGGGAACGCTCCCCAAGGTTTCCATCGAAAACCCCGCCGACTGCCCCCGGTACATGGCGCGTGTGGTCACGGGTTTGAAGATCGGGCCGTCGCCCGAGTGGCTCCGCCGTCGCCTGGAGGCGACCGGCTTCCGCAGCATCAGCAACGTCGTGGACGTCACCAACTACGTGCTCCGGGAGTACGGCCAGCCGATCCACGCCTTCGACCTCGCGAAAGTCGGCGGGAACGAGATCCGGGTGCGCCGCGCCCTTCGGGGCGAATCGCTCACCCTGCTCGACGGGCGGAAAGTGGAGCTGGACCCGCACGTGCAGGTGATCGCCGACGCATCGGTCCCGATGGCCCTGGCCGGCATCATGGGCGGGCTCGAGACGGGGGTGGGCCCCGGCACCACCACGGTGATTCTCGAGTCGGCGCAGTTCGACCCCAAGGGTACCCGCGAGGCGGCGCGCTCGCTCGGCGTCGAGACCGACGCTTCGATCCGCTTCGGGCAGGGGGTGGACCCGGACGGCGTGGCGCTCGCGCTCGACGCGACCGCGCGACTGCTCGCCGAGGTTGCCGGCGGCACCGTGGTGGAAGGCGGCGTGGACCTCTGGCCGGGTAGCACGGAGCCGCGCCCCATCTCGCTCCGCCTCTCGCGCACGCGCCGCCTCCTGGGCATCGACGTGACGGCTGAGCAGGCCGCGCGCGCGCTCGCATCGCTCGAGATCGTTTTGACGGGGCCGGCCGGGGACTGGACGAAGCAAGGGGACGACGTGGTCGGCGCCTTTCTCGCGCCGCGGTTCCGCCGGGATCTCGAGATCGAAGAGGACCTGATCGAGGAAGTGGCGCGCGGCATCGGCTACGACGCGATCCCCGCCGCGCTCGGCGCCATCTCGGTGTCCACCCTTCCCGAACCTCCGGAAATCGCGTTCGAGGCGGCGCTGGTGGACCGCGCCGTCGGGCTGGGATTTGACGAGGTGCTCGGACCCGCGCTGGTGGGCGCCATCCCCGAGGATGCGCGCGAGGGCGTTTCGGACGGTGAGATCTGGGAGCTCGCCAATCCGAAAAGCCGCGAGCTGAAGCACCTCCGCACCAGTCTCCTCCCCGGACTCCTCGCGATCGCGGCTCGGAACGCGCGGCACGGCGTGGGCGACGTGCGGATCGTGGAAACGGGAAAGATCTTTCGCGCGGCTCCGCCGCCCTTAGGATCGGAGCGCATCGAGGCGGGGTTCCTGCTCACGGGCGCACCGGACGCGTGGGACCGCCCGGGCGCGGACGTGGACCGCTACTTGGAGCTTCGCGGTTACGTTGAAGCTCTTTATGAAGCATTGGGAATTGACTCATGGCAGGTCGGCTCCTACCATGAACCATGCTGGGCCCCAGGCACGGGAGCGACGTGGACCGGTTCCTCGGGCAGGCTCGGCCGGATGGGGGAAGTTGCCCCGTCCCTGGCGCGCCAGATGGGACTGGAGCGGCCCGCGTGGGCCGCGATCGTCGAGTTGGAGACCGCGCTGAAGGCCGCGCCTTCGGAGCGGCGGTACCGCGAGGTGCCGCGGTTCCCGGCGTCGAAGCGGGATCTCGCCGTCGTCGTGCGCCCCGGCGTGGGGCACGAGGATCTCGTGGCAGTGATTCGGGCGGCAGGAGGGGGCCTGCTGCATTCCATCCGGCTATTCGACGTCTACAAGTTCCGCGACGGGGAGCACGCTGGCCGGCAGAGCCTGGCCTACGCGCTCGAGTTCCGGTCGTTGGAGCGCACGTTGACCGACCGAGAGGTCGAGGAAGCGTTCGCGGCGATCGTCCGTGCCCTCGAATCGAAGCTGGGCGCGACGATCCGCGGCGGAGCGGAGGTGCAGCGGGCATGAGCACGGTACTCGCTGAGTTGTCGGGACTGGAAGAGCGCGTCCGCAAGGTCACCGATCTGTTGGACCGTTTGCGGGACGAGAATCGCACCGTCGCCGGCGAACGCGACGAGCTTCGGGCGAAGATGCGCGTGCTCGAAGCCGCGGCGGGCAAGCAGGCCTCCGCCGATTGGAAGACCCGTGTGAAGGCGCTCGAGGAAGAGCGGGCCACTCTGATGGAGGAGCGGCGGGCTCTCGCGCGGCGCCTGGAGGAGATGCTGGCGAAGCTGGCGGTTCTCGAGAAGGCCGTGCACGCCTGAACGAAAGGACTGCGGTGGGATCGGATCAGGATACGCTCAGCGTCACGATCTTCGGCAGCGAGTACAAGATCAAGGGTGCCGACCCGGATTACATCCAGAACGTCGCGGCGTACGTCGACGCGAAGATGCGCGAGTTGGAGCGGCGGCTCGCGGCGGGCACGCCCGCGCGGATCGCCATCCTCGCCTCGCTCAACATCGCGGACGAGCTGTTTCGGGAGCGCGCGGAGCGCGAGCGGCTCGACAAAGAGCTGGTGGACCGCGCGAAGACGCTGTCGCGCACCCTGGGAGAATCGCTTCGGGATCGCTGAGTGTTTTGTTGCAATCGGAAAACCCTGCCATGCACGTGCGGTGCCAGGAATTTTTGAGCCACAACTCAAGACTTGGGAGTCTGGGTCTCCGGCGTAGTGAAGGTCCGCCATTGGCGGATGACGTGATCCCGGGGGAAGGACACCCACCTGGTCGCTTCAGGTTCAAAAGTCTCGCGCCCACGGCATCGGCGGGGCCTTTTTTATAGATGGAGGAGCACCCCTCATGACGCTGTCC
>JANLXD010000521.1:0-6911 GCA_031364935.1 Candidatus Eiseniibacteriota bacterium | reverse complement strand
CGCGCGCGTCGCTCCAGTCGGTCAGGTGGACCTCGACCTCCACGCGCTTCTGGCCGCGGATCGAGCGGATGCCGAAGATGGATTGCACGTCGATGATCCCGAGGCCGCGGATCTCCATGGTGTGCTTCAGCACCTCGTTGCACGCCCCGATCAAAATGTCGCCGTGCCGCCGCGTGATCCGGACCACGTCGTCGGCCACGAGCCGATGGCCCCGCTCCACCAGATCCAGCGCGGTCTCGCTCTTCCCGATGCCGCTCCGGCCGGTGAACAGGAGCCCCACGCCGTAGACGTCCACCAGGGAACCGTGCGTGGTGACGTTGGGGGCGAAGACGAAGTCGAGATACGCGGTGAGCTGGTGGATGAAGGGGGTCGTGTCCTGCGGGGTGCGGAAGAGCGGCGTGCCCTCCCGGTTCGCGCGCTCCAGCAGGCCGCTGGGCAGCTCCAGACCCTTCGCCACGATGATGCACGGCACCTTGAACTGGAAGAAGCGATCGAGCGCCGAGGACTGTTCCATCTCGCTCAGCGTCTGGAAGTAGGCGATCTCGGTCCGCCCGAAGATCTGGATGCGCTCGGCCAGGAAGTTCTCGGTGAATCCCATCAGCGCCATCCCCGGGCGGTTGATGTCGCTCAGGGTGATGGGCACCGTGGAATCGCTGGAATTGGATAAGAGCTCGAGGCTGAGCTGGTCCTTCTGCGTCTCGTAGAGCTGCGCGACCGTGAGGGTCGGAGGGCTAGTCGAGCTCAAGGAGCGCGACCTCCTTGTCCCCGAGGCGGTACGCGACGCGGAGGCCCGAGCTGGCCCCGCGCTCCGAGAAGACCAGCACGGGCTTGTTCCCCTTCAGGAGCGCCCGCGCGGCCTGCTCGGCCGACAGGACGGGCGCGCGGGTCCGGCTCCGCACCAGCGCGATGCCGGGCGCGCGCGTGCTGGGGAGGCGAGGCGCCTCCACCTCGGCCGGCTCGACCCGGCGGGTCGAGCCCCGCTTCTGGCTGTCCTTGATGCGCTCCTTCTTTCGGATCAGCGCCTTCTCCTGCTTCCCGAGGACCGTATCCAGCGCGACCATCGGGTCGGCGTCGGTCCCCTTGGTGACGAGATCGACCGAGTTCCCATGCAGGTGGATCTCCGCCGTGTAGCGGTATCCGTCCTTGGTCATGGTCAGTTCGGCGCGGATCAGGTGGGGATAGTAACGGGCGAGCTTCTCGATGCGGGCTTCCGCATGCTCCCGAAACGCGGGCGTCGGCTTCCAGTGCCGCCCCTTGATCGTGATGTTCATGGGCTTCCCTCTTTCTTGGGATCGCGCCGCGGCGCGGCTCAGGCGTAACGGCGCCGCGCCCGCGCGGGAAGAATCCGGAGGGCTTCGCGGTACTTGGCCACCGTGCGGCGAGCGATGCGGAGGCCCGACTCCTGGAGGACCTCCGCGATGCGCTGGTCGCTCATCGGGTCCAGCTTGTCCTCGCCGTTGATGAGTTGGAGGATCTTATCCTTGGCGGCCTTGGCGGAGACGTCGTCTCCCTCGTCGGTGGCCAGGCCGCTCGAGAAGAAGTACTTCAGCTCGAAGACGCCGCGCGGGGTCTGGACGTACTTGCTGGTGGTCACGCGGCTGACCGTGGACTCGTGCATGCCGATCTGATTGGCGATCTGCTGCAGGGTAAGGGGGCGAAGACCCTCGACTCCCTTCTCGAAGAAGTCCTTCTGCTCCTCGACGATCCGCCGCATCACCTTGATCATGGTCTTCCGGCGCTGCTCGATCGTCTGGATCAGCCACTTCGCCGAGTTCAGCTTCTCGGAGATGAACTTCCGCTCTTCGTCGCCGCCGGTCTTCTTGCGGAGGATGTGCTGGTAGGCGTTGTTGATCCGGAGCCGGGGCACGTTCCGGTCGTTCAGCGAGACGACGTAGTCCTCGCCGACGCGCTCCACGACCAGGTCCGGCGTCACGTAGCGCGTCTCCTCGGCCGCCACCTCCTGGCCCGGGCGCGGGTCGAGCGTGGCGATGAGATCTCCCGCCCCCTGCACCTCCTCGACCGTGCAGCGCATGCTGCGGGCGATCTCGCTGAAGCGCTTGTTCAGGAGATTGTCGAACTGCTCCTGGACGATCCGCCCCGCCAGGGTCGTCTTCAGATTTTTCTGCGAGAGCTGGATCCAGAGACACTCCTGGAGATTTCGCGCGCCCACGCCGGCGGGATCGAAGGACTGGATGATCGCGAGCACCTCTTCCACCTTCTCGGGGGGCATGCTCAGCGTCTCCGCCACCTCGTCCACCGTGGTCTGGAGATAGCCGTTCTCGTCGATGGAGCCGATCAGGTAATCGCCGATCGCCAGCTCCAACTCGCCCATCCCGGTCAGGCGAAGCTGCTCCGACAGGTGCTCGCTCAGGCTCTTCACCGTGACCGGCACCTTCTCGTAGAACTCCTCGCCCGGATCGTCGGTGCGGGGGGCCACGGGGCCGTCCCACATCGAATCGGGCCAGAAATCCTCCCACTCCACCTTCTGCTCCTCGGGGGTGCCGTCCGGAGTGCCGTCCGCCGTCTCGGCCTGGTCGGACTCCTTGAGCCCGCTCTCCTCCTTGGCGTCGTCGATCTCCTGGACTTCCTCCACCTCGTCCACTTCCTCGAGCATCGGGTTCCGCTCCAGCTCCATCTTCAGCGCCTGCTGCAATTCCAGCGTGGGCATCTGGAGCAGTTTCAAAGCCTGCTGCAGACGCTGCGTGATGATCAGCGTCTGCCGCATCTGCTGGTGGAGGCCGGCTTTCATTTCCATCGGATGTCTTCCTCAGTCCAGCCGGAACCGCTCGCCCAGGTAGATCTGGCGAGCGATCGGGTCCTGGGCCAGCTCCTGGCTCGTGCCCTGGAGCAGGATGCGCCCTTCGAACATGATGTACGCGCGGTCCGTCGTGCTCAAGGTCTCCCGCACGTTGTGGTCGGTGATCAGGATGCCCAGGCCCTTCGCCTGGAGCCGCCCGACGATGTCCTGGATCTCGGCCACCGCGATCGGGTCGATCCCCACGAACGGCTCGTCCAGCAGCATGAACTTCGGCTCGGTCACCAGTGCCCGCGTAATCTCCACGCGGCGCCGCTCCCCTCCCGACAGGTTGTAGCCCCTCCGGTCGGCGAGGTGCGCGATGTTCAGCTCCTCGAGGAGCTGCGCGAGCCGCGACGCCCGCTCCTTCCGCGAGAGCGGCAGTGTCTCCAAGATCGCCAGGATGTTCTCCCGCACGGTGAGCCGCCGAAAGATCGACGGCTCCTGCGCGAGGTAACCGATCCCCAGGCGCGCGCGCCGGTGCATCGGCATCTTGCTGATCTCGTGCCCGTCGACCAGGATCTGCCCCGCGTCGGCGCGAAGGAGGCCGACGATGAGATAGAAGGTGGTCGTCTTGCCGGCGCCGTTGGGTCCCAGCAGACCCACCACCTCGCCGCGCTCGACCGTGATCGAAACCTTGTCGACCACCTTCCACTGGCCGTAATAGCGCTCGAGATCCCGCGCCACCAGGCCGCTCACGGCGCGATCGAGTCCTTGGCCTCGAGATTCCGCACCTCGGCGCGCACCTCGTGCCGGATGTGGAAGTGGTCCAGGCTGGGATCGCTCTCGAACCCGTAACCCGTCACGACGTCGTACTTCCGGGTGACCTTGACGAAGCCGTCGGAGACGATCTTCCCCGCCGTGTTCTGCCAGCGAAGCGAATCGGTCTCCATCCGGATGCCGCTCTCCGTCGTCACCACCACGTTTCCCCGCGCTTCCAGGTCGTTCGTGCGCTGATGCACCCGGCCCTGCTGCGCGACCAGGGTGGAAAACTTTTTCCCTTCCTTGTCGAAAAACTCGATCCGGACCTTCTTCGCGTCCACGAGGCTCTGATCGTTGTACATCGCGGCGTACGAGGCATAGAGGGTCCAGTTCTTCGTCCCCTCCAGGCTCTCCGTGAGCGTGAAGTCGCGCGCCTCCTGGTCCGGCACGCGAACGTCCTTCCCACTGGGGGTGGACGGCGGTCCCTTGTGGCAACCGAGGGCGAGCGCCGCCGCCACCAACATCGAGATCAGGCCCCGGCCGACCGTGCGGCGCGGGGCGTGTGCCCGTAGGCATAGCTCGTGCCGCTTCCCGCAACGCGACTCTAGCATGGCCCTTCGAGCGCGGTCAAACCGATGCACCACCATGATTTTACCTTGCGCGGACTCCGAGGCAGTCGTGGAGGTGCAGGACCCCCACCGGGGCGCCGGCTTCGTCCAGGACGACCAGCGAAGTGATCGGCCCCCCCTCGTTCTCCTCCATGGTTCGGACCGCGCGGGCGATCGTGGCGTCGGCCTCGATCCGCCGGGGGGTGCGCGACATGACCGCGGCCACCGGCTGGGCCAGGTCCGTCCCGCCGCGCAGGAGGATCCGCTTCAGGTCGCCGTCGGTGAGGATTCCGGCGAGCCGGCCCTTCTGGTCCACGACGGTCGTCATTCCCAGCCGCTTGTTCAGGATCTCGAGGAGCGCCTGGCGCAGGGTCGCCTCTTCGGTGACCCGCGGAAGCCCGTCTCCCTGGTGCATGAGATCGGCGACGCGGAGCGAGGCCGCCCGCCCCAGCACACCGCCAGGATGAAGGACGGCGAAGTCGTCGCGGGTGAACCCTTTCAGGCGGAGAAGGACGATGGCGACCGCGTCGCCCAGAGCAAGCATCGCGGTGGTCGAGGAGGTGGGCACCAGGTCCTCGCCGCACGCCTCGCGCGGCGTTCCGATGTCGAGGACGTGATCCGCGGCGAGGCCGAGGGACGACGCCGGCTTCCCCGTCATCGCGATCACGGCCACGCCGCGCCTCCGGAAGGCGGGGATCAGGTCGAGCAGCTCGCGCGTCTCGCCGCTCTTCGAGAGCAGGAGCGCCGCGTCATCGGCCGACACGATCCCCAGGTCCCCGTGCACGGCGTCCACCGGATGGACGAACGTCGCGGGCGTTCCGGTGCTGGTGAGGGTGGCCGCGATCTTCTTCGCGACGAGGCCCGACTTCCCCACGCCCAGCGTGAGCACCTGCCCCCGGACTTCGGCGAGCGCGTGGATCGCGGCCTCGAACTCGCGGCCAATGCGAGCCTTGAGCTGCGTGACGGCGGCGCCCTCGAGATCGAGCACCTCGCGCGCCCACTCGCTGATGCTCGACTTCGCGCGCGCTTCGGCCGCCACGGCGGCGCCCTCGCCTTTGGTCTGGGTCATGCCTTCTGCCCCTCCAGAACCACCGTATCGGCAACAGCTTGGTGAATCTTCATCAAGCTTCGCAACAGCTCCTCCAGCTCGGCGAGGGGCCACTGCGTGTCCCGGTCCGAGCGAGCGCGGTCGGGATCCGGATGCGTCTCGATGAAGACGCCGTCCACGCCCGCGGCGACGGCCGCCCGCGCCAGGGTCGGGATCATCGCGCGGTCCCCCCCGGTCACCGAGCCCCCCGAGTCTGGAGGGCGCTGGACTGAGTGGGTCGCGTCGTAGAAGATCGGGCACCCCAGCGCCCGCATCACCGGAATCCCGCGAAAATCCACGACCAGGTCGCCGTGGCCGAACGTGGTCCCGCGCTCTGTGAGGATCAGTCCCGACGCGCCGGCGGCGCGGGCCTTCTCGACCACATGGCGCATCCCCGAAGGCGCCAAAAACTGCCCCTTCTTCACGTGGAGCGGCTTCCCCGAGCGCGCGGCCTCTTCGATCAGCGGCGTCTGGCGGCAGAGGAACGCCGGGATCTGGAGCAGGTCGAGCACCGCCGCGGCTTCCTCCACTTCGGTCGATTCGTGGATGTCGCTCGTTACCGGAACGCCCGCCACTTCCCGGATGCGGGCCATCGAGCGGAGCCCCTCCGAGGGACCCGGCCCGCGGTAGGAATCGGCGGAGGTCCGGTTGGCCTTGGCGTAGGAGGCCTTGAACACGAAGGGCATCCCGAGAAGCGCCGCGATCCGCTTCGCCTCGCGCGCGATCTCGAGGGCCATCCCCTCATCCTCGAGTACGCACGGGCCGGCGATGAGCGACAGGCGGCCGGGCACGATGGTGACCGAGCCCACCGTGACGGGAACCGCTGCCGCGGGACGCTGGCTCACGGGCGCGGCGCGCCGGACGCGCTCTCGCGGGCCGAAGCGCCCGCCTCGCGCCGCCGGCGCTCTTCGTTGGCGGCGCCGATGAAGCCCCGGAAGAGCGGGTGCGGATCGGAGGGGCGGGAGCGGAGCTCGGGGTGGAACTGCACGCCCACGAACCAGGGATGGTCGGGCAGCTCGACGATCTCGACCAGGTCGCGCTCTTCCTCCAGCCCCGTGAAGCGCATCCCTCGCTCGAGGAAGAGATCGCGGAAGGAGTTGTTGAACTCGTAGCGGTGCCGGTGGCGCTCGGCCACGCGGGGCGCCGCGTACTCGGCTTGCGCCCGGCTGCCCGGCGCGAGCGCGCAGCCGTAGGAGCCCAGGCGCATCGTCCCGCCCATCCGGGCCAGCCCCTCCTGCTCGGGGAGAAGGTCGATCACCGCGTGCGGCGTTGCGGGGTCGAACTCCGACGAGTCGGCGCCCTTCAACCCGGCCACGTCGCGCGCGAACTCGATCACCGCGCACTGCATGCCGAGGCAGATGCCGAAAAAGGGGACCTTCCGCTCGCGGGCGTAGCGCGCCGCCTGGACCATCCCCTCGGTGCCGCGGTCCCCGAAGCCGCCGGGGATCAGGATGCCGTGCGCCTGACCGAGGAGCGCCTCGGGGCCGTCCAGCTCCACGCGCTCCGAATCCACCCAGTCGATCCGCACCGCCACGCCGTTCGCCACGGCCGCGTGCTGGATCGCCTCCTGGATGCTCTTGTACGCGTCGCGGAGATGCGTGTACTTGCCGACGACGGAGAGGGTGACTGTGTCTTTGGCCGACCGCATTCCTTCCTGGAAGGCCTGCCAGGCGCGAAGGTCGGCGGGGCCCGCGTCCAGGCGGAGCATCGTGACGACCTG
>JANLXD010000500.1:0-3291 GCA_031364935.1 Candidatus Eiseniibacteriota bacterium | reverse complement strand
GGAGGCTTCGGCCGGGACGGTGCAGCCCCAGGTCGCGGGCCGCTGGGTGGACCGTGTCAAGCTTGCCACACTGCCGCTGCGCGCCCCCACGTTAAAGGCGCTCAAGCACTTACAAGAACCTGACGAGCGCCGCAAACAATGATATAATCGGTGCCCGGTCATTACGGCCGGACTCCCAAATCACGTCGAGGATTCTTAATGCGCACCCTTGCTCCGCTCTCTCGACTCGGTCTGCTCGCTATCGTTTTCGCCTTCCTTGCCCAGCCCGCCACCGCCGCGCCACGCTCCGTTCATCCGGCGCTCGCACACATTGAGCCCGGCACGGCGCTATCGGACCGCTTCCTTTCCCGCGGGCCAAACGGCGAAGTGTTCATCGAGCTGATCGTGGAGGGTGACGTGCCGCCGGGGCTGCTCCGCTCGCGGGGTCTGGAGGTGAACACGGTGGCGGGGCGGCGCATGACCGCCCGGTGCCCGCTTGGGCTGCTCCAGGCATTGCTCCAGATGCCCGGGATCGACCGCGTCAGTGTCGGCGAGCGCTGCAAGCCGTATCTCGACCGTGGCGCGCTCGACACGCACGTCTCCGCGCTCCGCACGGTGCCGCCGGCCGCGTTCACCGGGCAGACCGGCGCCGGAGTCGTCGTGGGCCTCGTCGACACGGGCGTGGACCTGGCCCACTCCGACTTCCGGAATCCCGACGGGACGACGCGCCTCCTGAGCCTCTGGGATCAGAGCGCCACTGTCGGCACTCCGCCGGCGGGATTCACGTACGGCGCGGAGTATTCGGCGGCCACGATCAACGCCGGCTCCGCTCCCGAGACGGACACGCAGGGGCACGGCTCGCACGTCCTGGGGATCGCGGCCGGCAACGGGAGCGCGACCGGGAACGGCCAGCCCGCCTATACGTACGTGGGCATGGCCCCGGAAGCGAATGTCATCGCCGTGAAAACGACGTTCGCCACCACTGCGATCGTCGACGGCGTGAACTACATCTTCCAGAGGGCCGCCGCGCTCGGAAAGCAGGCGGTCGTGAACCTGAGCCTGGGCACGCAGGACGGCCCGCACGACGGAACCTATGACTTCGACACGATGATCAACGCGCTGACCGGTCCCGGAAAGCTGGTCGTCGCCTCCGCCGGGAACGCCGGCTCGGACGACATCCATGGACGCCTGGACCTTAACGGCGCCACGCCTCAGACCATGACGCTCACCGTCCCGACCTATACGCGAGCCCCGGGAACATCGAACGATTACCTGCTCTTCACGGGATGGTACGCGGGGCTCGATCAGATCTCGCTGACGATCATCACGCCGGGCGGCATCACCATCGGACCGATCGCTCCTGGTGCGCAGAGCACCGGCAACAACACCGGCGACGGCTACATCAACGCCTACAACGGCACGACCACGCCGTCGAACGGCGACCACGAGATCTACATCGAGATCTTCGACGCTTTCGCCAACAAGTCGCCCAGGAGCGGAACGTGGCAGTTCCGGTTCACGCCGACCACGCTGCTCACGCCGGGGTTGGTGGACATGTATCTCTACGGGGACCAGCTCGGAAACGGCTCCGCGCTCGCGCGCTGGGCGCAGGGACTGGCTTTCGGCGGCGTGGTCGGCTCGCCCGGCACCGCCGACTCGGTGATCACGGCGGCGGCGCACGTGACCAAGGACTGCTGGGTCTCGGTCGACGCGAACCAGTACTGCTGGAATCCCAGGCCCGTGGTCAATTCGATCGCATCGTTCTCCAGCCAGGGCCCGCGCCGCGACGGCGCGCAGAAGCCCGACCTGAGCGCGCCCGGCTTCGGCGTCACGTCGTCCAAGTCGTCGGCCTACAACCCTGGCGCGGCGGTGACCGCGTCGGACGGCGTGCACCATAATGAGGGCGGCACCAGCATGTCGGCGCCGCACGTGACCGGAGCGGTCGCGCTGCTCCTCGCGCGGACGGACTGGTCCGGCAAGGGCCCGTCCGCGATCAAGGGCCGGCTCCGCTCGACCGCGCGGACGGATGCGTTCACGGGCACGGTGCCCAACGACGTGTGGGGCTACGGTAAGCTGGACATCGAGGCCGCGGCCGCGCCGCTCTTCCTCGCGATGATTCCCTATCCGGCGAAGGGCGCGCAGATCCCGCCGGGCAAGCCCGACTCGGTCCGCGTGACCGTGGCGGGAGCCTCCGCCGATTCGATCGAGATCGATCTCTCGACGGACGGCGGTCTGACGTATCCGACGCGCCTGGGGACGCTCTACGCGGTGGCCCCAGGCCCGCCTCGCTCGCTCGCCTACTTCGTGGATGGCTCCATGGCCACGCTGCAGGCAAAAGTGCGCGCCACGGCGCACACCGGCGCGACCACCGCGACGGCCTCGTCGGACAGCCTCTTTCTGATCCAGGCGCCGACGGCGGTGGAAGTCCTCGCTGCGTCGCCTCGCCCTCGTTTTGCGCTCGAGCCCAATTCACCCAACCCGTTCAATCCGTCCACCGCGATCGCGTTCGAAGTGCCCTCGGCAGGCCGGGCGGCGCTTCGGATCTATTCGGTGCGCGGAAACCTGGTGCGGACCTTGGTCGACGAGAAGCTGGCGGCGGGCGGGTATCGCGTGCGTTGGGACGGCCGTGACGACCACGGACGCGCGGCGGCGTCGGGCGTCTACTTCTACAAGCTGGAAGAGGGGGAGCGCTCGCTCACCCGGAAGATGAGCCTGCTGAAGTAGCTGGGCCGCCAGGACCGCGCGGCCGCTAGACCGACGTTAGACCCCGAACTCCTCGGGGTCCCAGATCAGCCCCAGCTCCGAGGGCGGCGCCATGTAGCCCGCGAGCGCGGAGGCCGCCACAACCGCGGGGCTCGCGAGGTACCCCTCGCCGCCCACGCCCATCCGGTTCTGCCAGTTCCGATTGAACGACGTGATCGCGCGCTCGCCCGGCTCCAGCGAGTCCGGCCCCTGGCCGAAGCAGGGGCCGCACCACGACTCGCGGATCTCGGCGCCGGCCGTGCGGAACACCGCCGCGATCGATTCCCCGCCCAGACGCGGATCGGGCCGCTCGATCTCCCGCTTCACTGTGCCGCTCCCGGGGAACACGATGAACTCGTGCTTCCCATTTACGCGATCGATCCCCATCGCGCGCGCGCCGCGGATGACCAGCGCGGCCGCCAGCAGGTCGTCGTAGCCGCCGTTGGTGCAGGACCCGATCATCGCCTTCTGGAACGTGATCCGCTCGGTGGCGACCTCCTCGGCGGGATAGGCGTTTCCGGGGCTGAAGGGCTTGGCGATCATCGGCGCGACCTCGGACAGGTCGTGCGT
>JANLXD010000492.1:0-6999 GCA_031364935.1 Candidatus Eiseniibacteriota bacterium | reverse complement strand
CAACACCTCCGCCGCCTCGATCCCGCTCGCGGTGGACGAGGCGCGGCGCATGGGGCGGATCCGCCGCGGGGACCTGGTCGAGATGGTGACCTTCGGCGGCGGCTTCACCTGGGCCGCGGCGGTGGTGAAATGGTAGGGACGGCGTTCCTCTTCCCGGGCCAGGGCTCGCAAGGCGTCGGGATGGGGCGCGCTCTCGCCGAGCGCTATCCCGATGCGCTCGCCGTCTTCGAGGAAGCGGACCAGATCCTGGGCTTTGCGCTCTCGTCGCTCTGCTTCTCGGGGCCGGAGGAGGAGCTTCTCCGCACCGAGAACACGCAGCCCGCGCTGCTCGTCACGAGCATCGCGGCCTTCCGGGTCCTCGAGTCGAAAGGGGTGGCGCCGTCCGCGGCCGCGGGCCACAGCGCGGGGGAGTACGCGGCCCACGTGGCGGCGGGCACGTTCTCGTTCGCCGACGGGCTGCGCCTGATCCGCGCGCGCGGCGAGGCGATGGCCCGCGCCGGGAGGGAGCGCCCCGGCGCCATGGCCGCCGTGCTCGGACTCTCCCCGGAGGAGATCGGCGAAGTGCTCCAGGCGGTCGGCGCGCCCGACGATCTCGCCGCGGCCAACTACAACTCGCCCGGCCAGGTGGTGCTCTCGGGCACGCCCGAGGCTCTGGAGCGCGCCTCCGAGGAGGCGAAGCGACGGGGCGCGAAGAAGGTGGTGCCGCTCAGCGTGAGCGCCGCCTTCCACTCGCCCCTCATGGCCTCGGCCGCCCGCTCGCTCGCCTTGGCGCTCGACCAGGTCGCGTTTTCGCGCGCGCGCTTTCCGGTGGTCGCGAACGTGTCGGCGGCGCCGGTGCGCGAGCCCGAAGAGGCGCGAGCCACGCTCAAGGAGCAGCTCTTGAAGCCGGTGCTCTGGGAAGAGACGGTGCGGGCCCTCCTCCGGGACGGCGCGGGCCGCTTCGTCGAGGTGGGCAACGGGCGGGTGCTGCGCGGCTTGGTCCGCGGCGTCGACAAGGGAGCCGCGCTCTTCGGCTCGCAGGACCCGGTAGAGCTGGAGGCGGCCGCGGCGCCGTCGGCTCCCGCTGCGGCCCAAGCCGCGGCCCCGGCTCAGACGCGAGCCCCAAATTGAGCGGTCGCTTCGAGGCGAAGGTCGCCGTGGTGACCGGGGGCGGAAAAGGGATCGGCCTCGCGGTTTCCCGGCGTTTCGCGAGGGAGGGGGCCAGGGTGGTCCTGTCCGGGCGCGACAAGGCCGCTCTCGACACGGCGGCGGCGGAGATCCGGGCCGAAGGGGGCGAAGCGCTCCCGGTGGTGGCGGACACCGCCAAGGCAGGGGAGGCGGAGCGGCTGTGCGACGCGACGCTCGAGGCCTTCGGCCGCGCCGACATCCTGGTCAACAACGCCGGCGTGACGCGGGACGGGCTGCTTCTCCGGATGAGCGACGAGGACTGGGACCTGGTCCTGGACACCAATCTGAAGGGCGCGTTCCGCTGCATCCGGGCGTTCGCCCGCCCCATGGTCAAGCAGCGGTGGGGGCGGATCGTGAACGTCTCTTCGGTGATCGGACTGATCGGAAACGCGGGGCAGGCCAATTACGCCGCCTCCAAGGCCGGGCTTCTCGGGCTCACGAAGTCCGTTGCTAAGGAGTTGGCATCACGTCATATTACGGTGAATGCCGTCGCTCCGGGATTCATCGAGACGGCAATGACGCAGGGCCTGTCCGAGAAGGTTCGGGAAGGTCTGGGGGCCCAGATCCCGCTGGGACGACTGGGAAGTCCGGACGACGTGGCGCACGCGGTGGCCTTTTTGTGCTCCGAGGATGCCGCGTACGTGACGGGTCAAGTGCTGCCGGTCGACGGCGGCATGGTGATGTAGGCGCGTCCCGGAGGGTCGGGACGAATCAAAAGGGGGAGGTGACCCAAGGGATGGCAGCTTTCAGCGAAGACAAGGTGAAGCAGATCATCGTGGATCAGTTGGGCGTAGCTCCCGAGCAGGTGACGCCCGAAGCGTCGTTCATCGACGACCTCGGAGCGGACTCGCTCGACACGGTGGAGCTGGTGATGGCCCTCGAAGAGGCATTCGACATCGAGATCCCCGACGAGGATGCGGAAAAGATGACCACCGTGGCGGACGCGGTGAAATACCTCGAATCGCACGTGCCCAAGAACGCCTGACCGGCGCCGCGCCTTGTGCCCTGTCGGGCGGGCGCGCCTTGGAATCGTGCGGGTAACAATCAGCGGAAGGGAGCGGAACAGAACGAATGGTGCGTCGTGCGGTGGAGCCGCGCCGAGTGGTGGTCACGGGCATGGGGATCATTTCCCCGCTCGGATCGGATCTCGAGGACTTCTGGAAGCGGCTCCTGGCGGGCGAGTCGGGGATCGGCCCCGTCACGCGCTTCGACACCAAGGAATACGACACGCGATTCGCGGGCGAGGTGAAGGACTTCCGGGCCGAGAGCTACATGGACCGGAAGGACGCGCGCCGGGCGGACCTCTTCGTTCAGTACGCCATCGCGGCCAGCAGCAAGGCCGTCGCCCAGGCGAAGATCGCGAACGGCAACGTCGATCCCACGCGCTACGGCGTGGTGATCGGCTCGGGAATCGGGGGGATCGCCACCTTCGAGGACCAGCACAGGAACCTCATGGAGAAGGGTCCCTCCCGCGTGAGCCCCTTCTTCATTCCCATGATGATCTCGGACATGGCGTCGGGCATGGTGTCGATCCAACTCGGCGCCAAGGGCCCCAACTACTGCACGGTGTCCGCCTGCTCTTCGGGCGCGCACGCGGTCGGGGACGCCTACCGGATCATCCAGCGAGGCGAAGCGGACGTGATGGTCACGGGAGGCAGCGAAGCTCCCATTACCCCAGTCGCGTTCGCGGGGTTCTGTTCCATGAAGGCGATGTCCACGCGCAACGACGATCCGACCCGGGCTTCGCGCCCTTTCGACTCCGAGCGAGATGGCTTCGTGATGGGGGAAGGCGCTGGAATTCTCGTGCTCGAGGATTACGAGCATGCGAAAAAGCGCGGCGCGACCGCTCTGGCGGAGATCGTCGGTTATGGCGCAACGGGAGATGCCTATCACATGACCGCGCCCGCCCCCGAGGGTGAGGGTGCGGCGCGGGCCATGAGGGCGGCCGTCTGCGACTCGGGATTATCCCTGGAGTCGTTCGGCTACATGAACGCCCACGGCACCTCCACGCCACTCAACGATAAGTCGGAAACACAAGCCATCAAGTCGGTGTTCGGGGAGCATGCGAAGAAGCTGGCGATCAGTTCGACAAAGTCGATGACCGGCCATCTTCTCGGCGCGGCAGGGGGTCTGGAGACGATCATTTGCGTCCTCGCACTCATGCGCCAGACGGTACCCCCCACGATCAACTACGAGCACCCCGATCCCGACTGTGACCTCGACTACGTCCCCAACACTGCACGCCCGGTCGAGCTGCAGTCCGCCCTGAGCAATTCTCTGGGCTTTGGTGGGCATAACGTCACCCTGGCGCTGTCGAGGATCGTGGCATAAGGCGGGGCCTCAAGGCTCCGATACATGTGAAATTCATTCGAAAGCTGTTCGGACTGGACGCAAAGAAGCCTCCGGTTCGCGCCGGCCGCGATCGTGATTTCGATCTGCGCGGGCTGGAACGGATCCTTCATTACGAGTTCAAAGACCCGGCGCTCGCGCGCCAGGCGATGACCCATCGGTCGTATCTCCACGCCACTCCGGGGCGCAGCGGCGAGTCCAACGAGCGCATGGAATTTCTCGGCGACTCGGTGGTCGGGCTCGTGGTGAACGAGTTCCTCTACAAGAAATTCACCAAGCTGCGCGAAGGGGAGCTGACCAAGATGAAGTCCCTCCTCGTCAGCCGCGTCATCCTGTCGCGGGCCGCGAACCAGCTCGGCATTGGCCATTACGTCCTTCTGTCCGACGCCGAAACCGGCTCGGGCGGGCGGGGCCGCGCCTCGATCCTGGCGGACACGCTGGAAGGGATCATCGGGGCGATGTACCTGGACGGCGGCATCGAGGTGGCGCGAAAGGTCACGGAGCGCCTTCTCCTCCGGGAGGTGAACGTGATCCTGAGCGACGCGAACCTGGCCAACTACAAGAGCATGCTCCAGGAATACGTTCAGGGAGAGTTCAAGACCCATCCGCAGTACCGCATCTCCAGCGAATACGGCCCCGATCACCAGAAGATGTTCACCGTCGAGGTGGTGGTGAGCGGGAAGACCTTCGGCCGCGGACACGGCAGCAACAAGAAGGAAGCCGAGCAGGAAGCGGCGCGCGACGCGCTCTTCCACTTCGAGAAGCTGGCGCGGCCGGGCAAGGAAACAACGCCGGAAGTCGACGGGGGCGAGGGCGCGGATGCCAAGCGCCGCCGGCGCCGCGGCGGACGCGGTCGGCGGAACGGACGCGGTCGGGAAGGGGGAGCGGCGGCACCCCAGGCGACTCCGGTGGCCGGCGAGGCCCCAGCGGGCCGGCGCTCCGGGGAGCATCGGCAGCGGCGCGAGCGGCATCGCGACCGCGACACGTCCCGCGAGCGGGACTCGGAGCGCGGAGTCGAGCCGGTCCGGGATTCCAGCCCCAGCCGCGATCGGGAATATCCGCAGCGCGACCGGGAGCCCTCACACGACCCGGAGCCGTCCCACGATCGGGAGTATCCACCGCGGGACCGGGAGCCCTCACACGACCCGGAGCCGGAGGTGCCGCGCGAGCGGGAGTCCCGCGACCGGGAGCACCCGCGACGCAATCGACAGTCGTCCCGCGATCGGGAGTCGCCACGCGATCGGGAGTATCCGCCGCGCGCCCCGGAGCCGTCCCGAGGCGAGGCGCCGGCGGTGCCGGATGCCCCGCGCCCGTCGGATGAAGGCTCGGACACGGGACACGGAGGGCCATACTCCGCGAGTCGGCTTCGGGCGGCACCCTAGCCGGCGGCAGAGCGCCGGATTCTGGGTGTAGCCTAAGCTCGCGGAAGAATGCGGGGTGGCGGACGGGACCCTGAATTGTTATAATCCACACATCGTCTCGAGAGGGGAGGAAGGCTGTCCGGCCTTCCTCGTCCTATTTTAGGGGAGAGACGATCTCGTGTTGACCGCCCAGCTTCGCGCTCCAGTTCTCGCACTCCTTCTCACCGCGTTCGCCTCATCCTTCGCGTGCCCCGCCGGCGCCACCGACATGTCCCTGAATTCGTACGACCACGCCCTGCTCGGCCTTGTCGTGCGCTCCGCGCTCGCGGAAGGGGCGGGGGACGCCCCGGCGGCGATCGCGTGGGCGGAATCGCTCGCGGCCGCCGACCCGTTTCACGCGTACGGATTCGCTCGGGCCGCCACGCTCCACGAGGCGGTGGGGGACGACGCGGAGGCGCTCACCTGGGGGGAGCGCGCGCTCGCGCGGGACAGCGTGAACCTGGATGCCGCGATGCTCGTCGCCCGGATGCATCTCCGCGGGGGCGAGAGCGACGTCGCCGCCCAGGTGCTCACGCCGCCGCTCCGCCAGCTCGGCGCGCCGCCCGAGGCGTACGCCCTGCGGGCCCTGGCGCACGAGCTCTCGCGCCGCTACGACGCGGCGCTCGCCGACCTGAAGCGCACCGACGAGCTGCTCCCCGACTTCGCCTGGATCGCGACCGGAATCCTGGGCCTGGCCCTGGAGGACGGGCGCCTGGACGAGGCGTCGCAGGCGCTCCAGATCGCCCTCGATTACCGTCCCGACGACCCGCGCGTGCTCCGGCTGGGGATCACGCTCGCGCGGCGGCGCGACGATCAGCTCCTCGAGGAGACGCTGCTCCGCGCGATCGCCATCCAGCAGGCCGCGCGCCCGACGGACATTGCCGCCTACGGGGCCTTCCTGGCGAGGACCGGCCGACTGGACGGATTCAAGCGGCTCCTCGAGTGGGCGGTTACGGGCGGCGCGATGTCCGCGACCGACCTGCGCGCGGAAACGGGCCACGTGCTGGTGCGCGAGGGGTACTACCGCGCGGCCCTCGAAATCGTGCGCCCGCTGAAGAAGGATCCCCGCGCGCTGCCGGTGCGCGCACGCGCGTACGTTGCCCTGGGCGACGACCGGAAAGCGCTCGAGTGCTACCGCGGCTTCACCCCCGGACGCACCCTCGCCCGCGAGGAATCGCTGGTCGTCGCGTACCTCGAGATCCGGGTCGGGGACCGCGCGCGCGGCGTCGAGACGCTCGAGCGGGCGCGGGCGGCGCGTCTCGAAACGCCCCGCCAGGTCCTGGTCGCGAGCCTGTGCTACTCTTTGCTCGGCTATCCGGACGAGGCGGTCGCGCTCATCCGCGACGCCGCGTCCCGAGGCGTCTCCAGCCCGTCGGTCTTCGAGCAGTTGGGCTCGGCCGCCAGCGTCCTCGGGGATTCGTTGGTCGCCCAGTGGGCCTTCGAACGGATGCGTGAGCTGGGGAAGGAGACGTCCGAGTGCCTTTACTTTCTGGCGTCCGCGGAGCTGGCCCATGGACGCGGGGAGGCGGCGCTCGCCACCCTGGAGAGGGCAGTCCGGCTGAACTCCAAGAACGGCCGCGCCCTTCTCCTTTTGGGACAGCTCCGGGCCGCTCGGCGCCATCTGGAGCTGGCGCGCGAAGCGCTTCGCTCTGCCGCGACCTGCCCCGAGACGGTTCACGAAGCAAATGTCGCGTTGGTAAAGGTTTGTCGCAGTCTCCGACTGGACTCCGAGGCCCGCGATGCGGCCTCGAAAGCCCGCGGCAGCCGCTCCCGCCCAACTCCTGGGCTCACCCTCTTCCAGGGCCGCTAACCTCGGGGAATCCAGGAACCTGCCGCGCCGGCGTGGGGTACCCCAGCGTAGACCGGAGCCCCCTATGCCCATTGAGCCCCTTCGATTGAAAAAGCTCGATCCGCTTGCCGAGCTGAGTGATGAAGACGTCATGGAGCGGTGTGCCCAGGGCTCCGAGGCGGCCTTCCGCACGCTCGTGCAGCGGTTTCGGACTCGCATCATGAATCTGGTCTGTCGCTTCATCAACGATCGGGATCGGGCCGAGGAGATCGCCCAGGAAGTCTTTCTCCGCGT
>JANLXD010000461.1:0-2841 GCA_031364935.1 Candidatus Eiseniibacteriota bacterium | reverse complement strand
GCCCTGCTCATCCACGAAGACGAACTTCATCCCGGACGTGAGCTCGTTCATGCCGTAGCGCGGGTTTGCCTGATGGCCGCGGTTGTCGTACGTCCAGATCTCGTAGGGGCGGCTGTCGACCACGCCCGAGCCGGGTTTGGTCAGCGCGTCCTTCGACTGCTGCGGGATGGAGTTTCCGAGCGCGTAGCCCAGCGTCTTCTCCGCCACCGGCACTCGCTCGATCCGTGTGTCGTCCGGCTCCCCATAGCGGATGTACACGCGGCCGCGGTCCGTGAACATGCCCGGCGTGTAGATCGTGTAGCGTGAGTTCGCGACCTGGATGCGCCGGATGAACTCCTGCCTGGCTTCGTTGTCCGCGGTCTCGGGAGACGGATCGGCCTCGCGCCACGCCCGCTCGATCCGCACCTCCTTGTCTCCCATGCTCTGCTTCCGGAACTCTCCGGCTTCCTCCGTGGAGAGGAGCACGCTCGCCGCGACGTCGTAGAAATCGGCCGCATCGGCCCGCCACGAGTCCGCCGACCAGAGCACGTCGAACTCGGCCGACGTCGAGGCGGCCGGAACCGTCTTCCCCTCCTCGCGAATCTGGAGCACCAGGCGGTAGTGCCCGGCGTCCAGCCCGGACACGTCCACCGAGACCGCGTGGGGCCACGCCGTCCCTTCGGTCACGTGCAGCGAATCCTCACCGGCGACGGTGGTATCCCCCTTCGCGCTCACGAGGAGCGATCGCACCCGATAGCTTTGCCCCCCGGGCGGGGGCTCCACGTCGTAGATCTCGTAGTATCCGGCCACCGCGTCGCGATGCAGGCCGTAGTAGCCGCTCGGATGGGGATAGACCTCGTACGGCCCCTTCCGGAACGGGGCCCCTTCCCGGGCGGCGGTGATTTCCCACGCGGTCTCGATTCCGCTCAGGGCGGGATTCGCGAAGAGCCACGGGCCCAGGTCCACCCGTCCGTCCACCTTGCCCTGTTTCTTCTGGTTCTTCATTTTGTAGACGAGGCCCATCCGCGCGACGTTCATGTCCTCCACGAGGACGCGGTAGCGGTAGGCGCCGGGGCGCGCGGTCAGGCCCAGCTTGTAGATCTCGCCCAGGAGCGAGTCGGAGCCCACGACCGCGTCCGTGATCTGCACCTGGGCCTCCTGCTGGCGGAAGCCGGCGCGCTTCTGGGCCGCGTCCCACATCTCCACGGTCACGCGAAGGCGCCCCTCGTAAAGACTGTCGGCCTTCTTGATGAACTTGATCTCGCGGTAGGGAATGCGGATGGCGAACTCGGCGCGTCCTTCGGACGCGCCGTGGCGGAAGGGCGTGGCGCGGGCGTGGTATCGGATGTCGCCCACGGAGGCGGCGAATTCGCCCGGCGCGAGGGAGCCGGGCGGCGGCGGAGCCGCGCGCAGCTGGTGATCGGGCGGGGCCAGAAAGAGAGCCGAGAGAGAGGCTCCGAGCGCCAGGCCGATCCGGAAGCGCCTCACGGCGCGAACTCCTTTCGCGCGGAAGAGCGCGAAGCTAGAAGCTCACGTTCACCGAGACGCGGTGCGACGCCGAAAGGAAGTTCATGTCCTGATAGGCGTAATCGAGTCGCGCGACGGACGATTTCACGATCGTGAGCGGGAACTTGACCCCGAACCCGGCGGTCAGCCCCTCGGTGTCGTAGTTGAGCTTGTAGCCGCCGCGGAGGAACAGATAATCGTGGAAGCCGTACTCGGCTCCCAGATTCAGCTTCTCCGAGTTGTCCGGCGGATGCGTGAACTCGGCCGCGGCGATCAGCTTGTTCTCTCCCATCTGCAGGACGTCGAACGAGCCGCCCACCCGGAAGAACACGGGCATCTTGACCTTCTCGTCGATGAACGACATGTCGCTTCCGATGTTCTGGATCGACATGCCGATCTTGGCGCCCAGCACGCCCACGTCGTACAGCGTGCCGAAGTCGAACGTCGTCGAGGAGCCCTTCACGTTGTCGAGTCCGGTCTGCACGTAGTTGATGCTGAAGCCCGCCGAGAACTTGTCGGTGAGCGCGCGCGCGTAGGACAGCCCGTAGGCCCATTCCCCCGCGTCGAAGGTTTCCCCGGTGCCCTCGGGCAGATACGTCGTGCGCACGATATCGCGGCTCATGGTGAGCGCGCGCACGTTGACCCCCAGCATTCCGGGGATCCACTTGATCGAGAAGACGTAGGCGGCCTGGTCGAAGAGGATGTTGGCCGGCCACGACGTGTGGTTCAGGCTGATCGACTGCCCTGAGAGCCGCGCGATGCCGGCCGGATTCCAGTAGACGGCGGTCGCGTCGTCGGCGAGGGCGACATAGGCGTCGCCCATGGCCGCCGCCCGCGCGCCGACTCCGATCTTCAGCGACTGGCCGCCGAGGGTGCCGACCTTCTCGAAGATCTGGGCCCCTTCCGCCCCCGACGGGAATAGACAGAGCGGGAGCAGCAACAGTACGGCGAACGCAAGCGCGCTTCTCACGAAGTTCCTCCTCGGGCGCCCACGGAAGGATGGGCTGGTCCGGCGAATCATCGGATGATCACGAACTTACCGACATCCCTGCCGAGGTCGGTGTCCACGGAGAAGATGTAGATCCCGCTGACGGTCTTCTGACCGTTGCGCGAGATGAGATTCCAGGAGACCTCGCCCTGCCCGCTCGTCACGGGATTGACGCCGTACTGCAGATCCGGCGGCGCGGTCCCGTCGAACGGAATGTCGCGGACCAGATCGCCCGCCAGGGTGAAGATATGAATCGTCCCCTTGACGCGCGGCAGATTGTGGAACGTCACCTTGGTTCCGGAGGGGTCCTCCTCACGCGGAACCAGGTCCCACTGGGCCCGCCCCTTGTAGGGGTTGGGGACCACGAA
>JANLXD010000404.1:0-1915 GCA_031364935.1 Candidatus Eiseniibacteriota bacterium | reverse complement strand
AAATTCCGGAAGAGCTTCCGCTCGCGCGCGGCCACCGCCAGCGAATCGCCGGGGACGGCGAAGTGGTCCATGCCGATCTGCTGGTAGCCCGCGCCCGTGAACAGCTCGTGCGCGATGCCGAAAAGCTGGAGCTTCACCTCGCGCGCCGGGAGATCCTCGAGGCGGATCGCCTTCTGGTGCGCCTTGATCCACGGCACGAACGCATAGGAGTAGACCGCCACGCGGTCGGGACGAAGCTCCAACGCCAGCTCGATCGTCTTTCGGAACGACTCGGGCGTCTGGTGCGGTAGCCCGTAGATGAAATCGAAGTTGATCGACTCGAATCCCAGCTCCCGCATGTACAGGTGGAGATCGCGGGTCTGATTGAACGTCTGGTAGCGGTTCACCGCCTCCTGAACCTCGGAATCGAAATCCTGGACGCCCATCGAGATCCGGTTGAAGCCCAGCTCGCGGAGCAGCTCCGCCTGCCGCCGGGTGGTCACGCGCGGATCCACCTCGATCGCGATCTCGGCGTCGGGGGCGAAGGTGAAGCGCTTCGCGATCATCTCCCACACACGCCTCATCTGCTCGGGCGTCAGATATGTCGGCGTCCCGCCCCCCCAGTGGTACTGCACCAGGCGCGTCCGTTTCCCCAGGCGGTCCGCGACCAGATTGACCTCGCGTTCGAGGTCGTCCACGTAGGCGTCGGCCACGCCGGGCTTCTGCGTGATGATCACGTTGCACCCGCAGAAGCTGCAGCGCTCGCGGCAGAAGGGGAGGTGGACGTACAAGGAGAGCGGCTCGTCGGGAGTCGCCGCTGCCTGGTCGAGCTTCGCCAGGTAGCGCTTCGCGTCGAAGCCCTCGTGGAATTCGACCGCGGTCGGGTAGGAGGTGTAGCGCGGCCCGGGGCGGTCGTACTGGGCCAACAGCTCCGCCGTGATCCGCGCGGGCGCGGGACGCTCGCTCATGGTAGCCCCACCGCGGGCGACCGGAAGCGCCGGACCGTCTGGACGAGCAGGGCCACGTGCTCGACCGGCGTCTCCGGCCAGATGCCGTGCCCCAGGTTGAAGATGAATCCCGGCCGCCCCGCGTTTTCGCGGAGGATCGCCTCGGACTGGACCACGATCTCCTCGGGCGGGCCGACCAGCACGGCGGGGTCGAGGTTCCCCTGCACGCCGTGGCTCCCGCCCAGGATGGCGCGCGCCTGCCGCACCGAGACGCGGTAGTCCAGTCCGTAGACGCCGGCGCGGACGGAGCGGAGCGCCTCCAGGTGGCCGACGGAAGGGGCCAGCGCGAAGTAGATGGTGGGTATCGACGGCGGCAGCTCGGCCAGCACGCGTGCCGCCGAGGCCGCGGCCGTGCGCCCGAACTCGCCCGGGGGGAGCACCCCCGCCTGCGTGTCGAAGAGCATGACCGCATCCACGCCGGCCGCGATCTGCGCCTTCAGGTAGTCGGTCGTCGCCTCGACCAGCACGTCGAGAAGACGCGCGAACCACTCCGGGTCGCGAGACAAGAAGGCCCGCGTGCGCATGAGGTCCTTCCCGCGGCCGTCCTCGACCAGGTACGAGGCCACCGTGAAGGGCGCCCCCGCGAACCCGATCAGCGGGACGCGGCCGCCGAGGCGCTGGCGCACCGCCTGGATCACCGGCTTCACGTGCGGGGTCGATTCCGACGCGCCCTTCCAGCGAAGGCGCGCGATGTCCTCGCGACGCTCGATCTTGAAGTCCAGCACGGGACCCGGATTGAACGAGACCGGCACGCCCAGCCCGATCACGGGGATCAGGATGTCCGAGAAGAGAATCGCCGCGTCGAATCCGAAGCGGTCGATCGGCTGGGAGGTGACCTCCGCGCACAGCTCGGGCACGGTGCAGAGGTCCAGGAACGAGTGCTTCTCCCGGAGCGCACGGTACTCGGGGAGGTAGCGGCCCGCCTGGCG
>JANLXD010000381.1:0-4020 GCA_031364935.1 Candidatus Eiseniibacteriota bacterium | reverse complement strand
GGTGGGGTGGGTCGATCTCGACCAGAGCGGAATCCTCGATCTGTACGAGACGCGACCCATCGTCCGTCCCGATTCCTCGCAGTACCGGACGGGCGCGGGCCTCGCCGTGACGCTGCGCGGGAAGGCGAACGAGAGCGCCTTCCCGAATCGGAACCCGTACCGCTTCGGAGCGGGGGACTCCATCTCCATCGCCGTCATCGATTCGATCCAGTACCGGCTGGACAGCGGGTCCTGGAACCGGATCCCATGCGGCGACGGGCTCTGCGACTCGGGCGAGGAGCCCTTCACGCTGGTGCTGCCTCCGCCCTCCCCGGGAACGCACGCCGTGGAATGGCGCGCGTGGAACTCCAGCGGGAAGACCGCGACGATTCCCAGCTCGACCGTGCTCACCATCTCCGGCGCGTCCGGGGGGATTCCCGCGCCGGGCTCGGGCGGCGCGCCCCCGGCGCCGCGAGTCACCGTGGCTCCGATGCCCGCTCGGGGGACCGCACGGCTAACGCTGGTGGCCGCGCCCGGGGCCCGCGGAAGCGCGTCGATCGTCGACGCCGCGGGGCGCTCCGTGCGCCGCTGGGAGATCGCCGTTCCGGGGGACGGCCGGCTGGTGTGGTCGTGGGACGGCCGGCGCGCGGGTGGCGGTGACGCGCCCACAGGTCTATATTTCCTGGTTGTGAGCCTGGGACCCGAGACTGCGACGCGACGCGTCATCCTCTTGCGATGACGCCCTTCCGAACGTCAGTACGAACCTGCGCCCGCATGTCCACACCATGAGCTCGCTCGATCGGCTGGGGGCCGCGACGGAGCCGCTCCCGCCGCCCGCCGCGTCCTGGCGGGGCCGGCGCTTCGGAGCCGACCGTCTGCACCTCCTCGTGCGCGACCCGCGGCGCGTTTTCGCCGCGTGGGAAGTGAGCCCCTCTCTGGCGCGGCGCGCCGCCGCGATGGCGGCCTCGGCCGGGACGCCGCTTCGCTTCGTGCTCGCGATCGAGCGCTCGGAGCGCGCCGCGTCCCCGGCGGACGAGACGATCCGCGTGCCGCTTCCGGACGCGCTCGCGGGCGACGGGTGGTACGTCGACCTGCCGCGGGGCGGGGGATTCGCCCGCGCCGTCCTCGGCATCGATCTCGGAGCCGGGGCCGCCGGCCTCGAGCCGCTCCTCGCGTCCCGGTGGATGGCTGTTCCTCCCGAGGGGCCCTGCCGGGAAGAAGGGGAGTGGCCGGTCGACGATGTCCGCCGCGCCTGGCTCGCGCGCGAAGCGGAGCGCCTGCGCGGCCGTGCCGTGCCGGCGCTTCCCTCATCGGCGGCCCGCTACCTCGCCTCGCCGCCGGTGCGCCGCGCGTGAGCGGCACGGCGCGGCCCGCGGGGATTCTCTCGCTGCTTCTTCACGCGCATCTCCCCTTCGTGCGCCATCCCGAATACGAAGACTGTCTCGAGGAGCGCTGGCTGGTCGAGGCGCTGGTCGAATGTTACCTGCCGCTTCTTCGCATGCTGGAGGGACGCGCGGATCGCGGCGCGCGCGGCCGGATCACCGTGTCGCTCTCGCCCACGCTGCTCGCGATGCTGGCCGACCCGCTTCTCCGCGATCGGCTCGCGGAGCGCATGGGACGCCTGCTCGAGCTGGCGTCGCGCGACGTCGCCAGATACCGCGGCGCCTCGCCGCTGGGCCCTCTGGCCGAGCACTATCGGGACCGATTCCGCGAGGGGCTCCGGCAGTACGAGGAGCGTTACCGCCGCGACGTCGCCGGCGCGTTCCGGGCGGTGGAAGGGGCCGGCGTGGTCCGGCTGATCACGTGCGGCGCCACCCACGGCTTTCTGCCGCTCATGGATCTGGGGCGTCCGTCGTGGCGCGCGCAGATCGGTGTGGCCGCCCGTGAGTTCGAGCGGCACATCGGGCACCCGCCCGAGGGCTTCTGGCTCCCGGAGTGCGGCTACACGCCGGGCGTCGAGGAGGTGCTCGCCGAATTCGGCATCCGCTGGTTCGCGGTGGATTCCCACGCGATTCTCGACGCCTGCCCGCGGCCGGTGCCGGGGACCTACGCGCCCCTCCAGACGCCGTCGGGCGTGCTCGCCCTGGGGCGCGATGCGGAGTCGTCGCGCCAGGTGTGGAGCAGCACGGAGGGCTACCCCGGAGACGCTTGGTATCGGGAGTACTATCGGGATCAGGGCTTCGACCTGCCGCTGGAGGAGGTGCGCGATTTTCTTCCCTCGGGCGGGACGCGCACGCATCTGGGGCTCAAGTATCATCGCATCACCGACCGCCGCTTTCCGCATCGCGAGCCTTACGAGCCGGCCCGGGCCGCCGAGCGGGTCGAGGCGCACGCGGCGCATTTCGTCGAGGGGCGCGCGGCGCAGGCGCGCGCGGCGTCCGAGGCGCTGGGACAGCCGGCGACGCTCCTCGCTCCTTACGACGCGGAGCTGTTCGGCCACTGGTGGTACGAAGGGCCGGCGTGGCTCGACCGCGTGCTCGACGGAGTGGCCGCGCGAAGCGATCTGATCGCGACCGATCCCGCCACGGCCGCCTCGGAGCTTCCGCGGATGCCCGAAGGCCGCCTCCATCCATCGTCGTGGGGGCAGGGAGGCTACGCGGGCGTGTGGCTCGATCCCGTGAACGACTGGATCTACCGTCCGCTCCTCCGGGCGGCGGAGCGCATGCAAGCCCTCGCCGCCGCTCGCGACGGCGGGGATCCCCTTCGTGCGCGAGCGCTGGCGCAGGCGGGACGCGAGCTGCTCCTCGCTCAGGCGAGCGATTGGGCGTTCATCCTGAAAACCGGCACGCTGGTGCCGTACGCGGTTCGACGCACCGAGACCCACCTCGACCGCTTCGAGAAACTGGCCGGCGCTCTCGAGTCGGGGACCGTCGAGCCGGGCCTGGTGGCCGAGATCGAGGAGGCCGACCCGATATTCCCGGAGCTGGACCCGGGGCTTTTCACTTGACACATGGGCGCACCGATCCGTAGGCTACGCCCGTTCCCCCCTGAAGCCTTAATCCGGAGATTCCATGCTTCGCGGCAACTTCGTAAGTAGTGGGATTCTTTGTGTCTTGTTGTCGGCAACCGTTCTTTCATGCGGCACGCGCACTCCCACCGAGCCCGACCTTCCGAACCGGATCGTCGCGGCCCCGGTCTCCGATGTCTTTACAGGTTCCCCACAGCTCGAGCCTCGCGAGCTTCTGATCGACGGCCGCCCGACCGACATCGAATGGAACGTGGCGGGCGACCCCGTGCTCGTGCTGCTGCACGGCAACGAGGGGCGCGGCGGCGACTATTACGCCTCGGTCCGCGCGCTCTGGTCGTACAACCCCTTCGGCAACGATTCGGGAGTCGCGCTCTACATGCTGGTCCAGTGGGCCGATCCCGGCGTCGATTTCCAGGAACAGCCGCTGATCACCTCCATCGACTGGCACGATCCCGACGGCAATACCGTGGATTGCGACGCCACCGACCCGCTCCACGACGAGGCGAACTGGCGGCGCGCGACGGACGTTCACGAAGACCAGATCGAGATCGAGGTCTACTCCGACACCCAAGGCGGCTTTCCCGCCGACCTCTGGCGCTGGGGCGCGGGCACCACCGACCCCGCCACGCCGGTCCCGCCCACGGAATTCCCGGCCGCCAATCCGGAGGAGCTCGTCGGCGCCACCCTGCATCCCACGGGTGGATGGTCCGAGGACTTTTTCAACACCGGCTCCGGCTGGGTGCGCGACGCGGGTCAGCCGACGTATGAGCCCAATTTCCTTCCCGGAAGCGACGTTCCGCTTCGGATCGCCTCCAAGGGGAGCCGCGACACGCGTCTCAATCGGGGCAAGCCCGTGGCCGTCCTGATCTGGCGGTACGTCTCGAAGCCGCTGGAGCCGTGCGACAGCTTGAACCCGATCCGCATCGACGACGCGTCGGCTCGGGACAAGTCGTGGAATCCGCGCGACTACGTTCCTTCGTACCAGCTCGGCTTGCCCAACGGTAGCCAGGCGGACGTGGTCACGCGGGGCGGCTGGGACTCCGGAAAATGGGCTGTCGAGCTTCGCCGCCTCC
>JANLXD010000292.1:0-3697 GCA_031364935.1 Candidatus Eiseniibacteriota bacterium | reverse complement strand
CGAGGGGTTCCCTCGGCCGGAACTGCTGAGTCTGAGATCAAGGATCCCCCACGGATGTCCCGGCCTTCGCGAGGCTCGGGGAGCGACGATTCTACCCCTTGGATGCGGGAACGAGCTACCAGATCGTGGCTACGATTCGGCGGGCATGACCTCCAAGTTGTGGAGCTCGGTGGCCCGGAGAACGGAGAGGCGGCGCGTGATTCCGGCCGCCTGATCGGTCAGCTTCGCCTGCAGGTCGTCGATGCTCGCGATCGGATCCTCTCCAAAGCCGAGAATGACGTCTCCCACCTTCGCTCCCGCGCGATCCGCGGGGCCGCCCGACTGGAGCGATTGGATCAGCACGCCGCTCTCGACCGAAAGCCGGAAAAAGCGGGTCACGCGCCGCGGCACGGGGACGTTCTGACCGGCGATCCCGATCATGCTCCGCCGCACTTTCCCGAAGCGGATGAGCTGACTCGCGACGAGCTTGGCGGTGTTGATCGCGATCGCGAAGCAGATCCCCTGAGCCGGGAGGATGATTGCGGAGTTCACGCCAACCACCTCGCCCCGCGTGGTGACCAGCGGTCCCCCGGAGTTCCCCGGGTTCAATGCGGCGTCGGTCTGGATCACGTTGTCGATGAGGCGCCCGGAGCCGGCTCGAAGCGAGCGCCCGAGCGCGGACACCACGCCCGTCGTGACGGTGGCCTGGAACCCGAAGGGGTTTCCGATCGCGACCACGAGCTGGCCGACGAGAATGGACTGCGAGTCGCCGAAGTGGACCGGAACGAGGTTCGGCGCGTGGATGCGGATGACCGCCAGGTCGGTGTCGGGATCGTCACCGACGAGCTGGGCGGCGCTGTGCCGCCCCTCCGGAAGGGTGACGAGGATCTCCGCCGCGCCATGGACCACGTGGCTGTTGGTGAGGATAAAGCCGTCGGGCGTGAAGATGAAACCCGAGCCGGAGCCGCCGCGCGGAACCATGCGGCCGGCCGGTTCGTCTCCCTTGGGCTCGGGATGGCGCACCTCGATCGAGACCACCGAAGGCCCGACGCGGGAAACGGCGTGGATCACCGCGCGCGAGTACGCGTCCAAGGGCTCTGGGTAGGGCTTGGCCTCGAACTCCGGCATGGATGCAGTTTCGAATAGCTCGCCGCTCGGCTCGGGATGTGCCATGGCCTTTGGATGCCGCTCCAAGGAACAAGTTTCCGCCGAAAGAGACGGCTGCTGAAGAGGATGGCCCGCTAAGGGGGCGCGCTTTTCGGCGGTGTTGGTCTATGATGGGGCGATGCCCCCGACAAAAATATCAGCCATGGAATTCTACCTCGAATCACCGGGCGACCCCAGACGTCTGCACGGTCTGGCATGGGAGCCGGACCGGCCGCCGCGCGGGCGAATCAGCATCGTGCACGGCCTGGGGGATCACGCCGCGCGCTACCGCCACGTCGCCGAGGAGCTGGTCCGCATCGGGTTCGCGGTGGAAGCGCTGGACTTGCCCGGCCATGGGCAGTCGACCGGAAGCCGCGGACATGTACGCGGCTGGAACGACTACCGGGAGGCCATGGAGATCTGGATGAAGCGTTCCGCGTCGCTCCCCGGCGCCGAAACGCGGGTGATCCTGGGCCAGAGCATGGGGGCGTTCGTCGCGCTCGACTGGGCGCTGGGCCACCCGCGCGGCCTCAAGGCGCTGGTCCTGTGCGGCGCCCCGTTCGAAGTGGTTCTCCGCCCCTCGATGCTCAAGGTCAAGGCCGCCCAGCTCGCGGCCAAGTTCTGGCCGCGCTTCTCGCAAGGGAACACCATTCTTCCCTCCATGCTCTCCCGCGATCCCGAGATCGTGCGGGCTCACTCAGAGGATCCGTTGGTCCACTACCGGATCAGCGCCCGCCTCTTCTTCGAGTTCCAGCGGATGCGCCTGGAGCTGGTCCGCCGCGCCTCCGAGCTGCCGGTGGACACACTCATCATTCACGGCGGAGCCGACCCGATCTCGAGCATCGTCGGAGCGCAACGCTGGGCCGCGCGCGCGCCGGACGATCGCGTGACGTGCCGGTTCTATCCGGGCCTGCTTCATGAAGTGCTGAATGAGCTGGAGCGGAAGGATGTGCTGGGGAATTTGGTGGAGTGGATTGATAAGGTGCTGCCGCTGTCGGTCGCACGGGTCTGATGGCGCAAAGATCAACTTAGCGCTACGCGTTTTTGACGCGCGGGGTTCACCTACAGACGCAGCAACATCCGCACTGCCGCATCCCACTCCGCAATCCGACGCCTGCGTTCCTTTGCCGCCATGCCCGGCCGGAACACTCGCTCTTCGCCAACCGGCGCCGGTACGTCGCTCCGCTTCTCCCAAATGCCGGCGCCGATTCCGGCTAGGAACGCCGCGCCCAGCGCGGTGCTCTCCAGCATGGCCGGACGCACGATGGGGATTCCGAGCAGGTCTGCCTGAAGCTGGAGTAATAGGTCGTTGGCCGCGGCTCCTCCGTCCACGCGCAGTTGCCGCACGCGGGCGCCGGCGTCGCGCTCCATCGCCGCCACGACATCCCGCGTCTGAAACGCGATCGACTCGAGCGCCGCGCGCGCCAAGTGCGCGCGGGTCGTGCCGCGCGTGAGGCCGCTCCAGATGCCTCGCGCGTCGGGGCGCCAGTACGGAGCGCCGAGACCGGCGAACGCTGGGACCAGGACGGTGCCGCCGGCGTCGGGGACCGACCCCGCCAGCGCTTCCACCTCGCCTGCGCTCTGGATCACGCCGAGCCCGTCCCGGAGCCACTGCACGGCGGCTCCCCCCACGAAGACGCTCCCTTCGAGCGCGTAGGCGGGCTCACCCTTGGGGCCGCACGCGACGGTGCTGATCAGGCCGGAGCGCGAGAGCTTGAGCCGGCCGCCGGTGTGCAGCATGAGGAAACAGCCGGTGCCGTACGTGTTCTTGATGCCGCCGCGCGTCGCGCACCCCTGGCCGAAGAGAGCAGCCTGCTGGTCGCCGGCGATGCCGCGGATCGGGATGCCGTCGGGGAGCCCGGGCACGCCGCGCGTCACGCCGAAGTCGCCCGCGGAGGGGCGCACCTCGGGGAGGATCGCTTCGGGCACGCCGAACATCGATGCGAGATCCGCGTCCCAGCGGCCGCGACGCAGGTCGTAGAGGAGCGTGCGGCTCGCGTTGGTGGGATCGGTCGCGTGGACGGCGCCGCCCGTGAGGAGCCACACCAGCCACGAATCGACGGTGCCGAAGGCGATCTCGCCGCGAGCGGCGCGCGTGCGGAGCCCGCGGTCGTTTCGCAGCATCCACTCCACCTTGGTCGCGGAGAAGTAGGGATCGAGGCGGAGCCCCGTTTTCCGGCGAACCGACGCCTCGATACCCTTCCGGCGAAGCGCGGCGCAGCGCTCCGCGGTGCGGCGGTCCTGCCACACGATGGCCGGCCCGACCGGGCGCGAGGTGCTCCGCTCCCAGAGGATCGCGGTCTCGCGCTGGTTCGTGATCCCGATCGCGTCGATCGCGACGTTCCACGGCGCGCCGTCGCCCGCCGATCCGTCAGTCGACGCCGCCCGCATCGCTCCGTCGACGGCGCGAAGGACGGTTTCCCAGATCTCCTCGCCTTGGTGCTCCACCCAGCCGGGCTTGGGGAAATGCTGCGGCAGCTCCGCGTAGCCACGGCCGAGCACGCGCCCCCGCTCGTCGAGGAGGAGGACGGTAGTGCCGGTGGTCCCCTGGTCGATGGCCAGTATCCGCGCG